>NZ_JBKHKJ010000048.1:0-17997 GCF_046546515.1 Parasediminibacterium schistidii
GTCGATAAACAAAACCATATCTACTTCCGTATAAACTTCCTAAACCCTTGCGTTGCTGTATCTGCCAAGCTTCCATCTTGCTTGTGGTAGATGAAAAAGGCAGCCAGTTTGCCTTTACTGGCATTTACAAATGCGATTGCTTTTTTTAAGCCCAGGCACATCAACACATTGTCGTACCCATCGGCAGTGATGGCGTCTTTTGCCAAGACGGAAACACTTACCAGTTCATTGTCAATTGAATAGCCCGTGGTTGGGTCAATCAGGTGCGATATTTTGCGCCTACCTTTTTTATATGACTTTTTGTTGATGCCCGATGTGGTTATTGCCCCATCGCCAATCACTATCTTTTTTTGCAGGGTTAATTCTTGAAATGGATTATCATTAGCCGCTTCAATACCAATAGCAATCGGCTCATTTCCGGGCAATTTTTTGCCTTTGCACCTTAACTCACCCCCTACTTCAACCAAGTAATTATGTATTTTATTCTTTTCTAAAAAATCGGCAAGCACATCTACGCTGTAGCCTTGTGCAATGCCATTGACATCGATGGTTATGCAAGGTTTATTTTTAATTAAGCTATCCCTTACCAAAGCAATTTTATTGCTGCCTACACATGGCATAATGGATGCAATTTTTGCACTATCAGGCATCGAGCTTTCATGTCTTGTACCAAAACCCCAAGCTTGTACCAGGGGTTCTACCGTAATATCAAACAGGCCTTTGCTATCCTTATATATTTCAAGCGAGCGGGCAATTACTTTTTTCAAATGCGCATCGGCTACTATGCCCCTATCTGATTTGTTGAACTGACTGATAACCGACCAGCTTTTATAAATTGACAAAGAACTATCCAATTTATCCAAAACACTATCCATTTGCTGCTTTGACACCAGACTATCGGTGCTATAATAGGTGATATGATAGGTTGTGCCTTGTGCATAGCCCTCTATATAGAATGTTTTGTATGGGGGTGAGATGAATGATGCAAAACACAGCAATGCCAATATGTACAACAAATACACAGATAGGCGTAAATACCTATTTTTTGTCCGAAATGCTTGCCGGCCTATTATCTTCATTGGAAGCCCATTTTCTATTGGGTGTATCACTTACTATTATTTCTAATACCCCACCTTTTACAATATCACCGTGTTCGATATAACTTTTATTATATGCTACCCCATTCAACTTAACAGATTGGATATAAATGGCATCCTTGCTTTTTTTGTGTGCCACCACCTTAAACTGTTTACCTGATGGCAAGTTTAATACAGCCGTTTCAAAGCGTGGCGTGGTCAAACAATATTGGGTAGAAGCCGGGTTTACCGGGTACAAGCCCAAGGCTGCAAACACATACCAAGCACTAATTTGACCAGCGTCATCATTACCACAGAGACCTCCGGGGCCGTCTGCATACTCTTCTGTTAGTATTTTATTTACCTGAAGTTGGGTTTTATAAGGAGATGCTGTGAAATTGTACATAAAAGGCGTTTGTTGCCCTGGCTCATTGCCATGCCAATATTCCCCTTTCTGGAACACGCTGTCCAACTGGTTTTCCAGTTGCTTGGTACCGCCCATGATAGCTGCCAAGCCTTTTATGTCGTGCGGCACATAGAATGTATATTGGCGGGGCGTGCCTTCGGTAATGAAAAAACTCTTTTTGTCAGGGTTGAATTTCTTGTACCAGCTACCTTCCTGGTAACGGCCATTCATAAACCCAACATTTGCATCATAAACGTTCTTGTAGTTTTCAGAACGCTTGATGAGTGTTGTATAATCCTCTGTTTTTCCCAATTTTTGGGCAACCTTGGCTAAGGCATAATCATCATACGCATATTCCAATGTGCGGCTTACCTGTTCCTTTTTATGGTAGGCCTCCTGCACACTGTCTTCAAGCGGTATATAGCCGTATTGCAGATAGGACGTTAATGCCCTCCTGCCTTTCCCTTCTTTATAATCGGCATAACTGGCAGGGGTTTCAAAAGCATTTTTTCTGATTAATTGATAGGCTTCCTGCACATCATAGTTTTTGATGCCTTTTAGCAAGGCAGAAGCTATTACCACGGTGCTATGGTCGCCTACCATTTCTGAGGTATAAGAATTCCAACATGGGAAAATGGGCATCCAGCCACCTTGCTGCGCTTTTAATATCAGCGAACTCACACAATCATTTATCAATGTGGGGCGGAGTATCTCGTATAAAGGCAGTTGTGCCCTGTACACATCCCACATAGAGAAATCATCGTAGTAATTGCCGGAGGCAAGCTTGGCATTTTTATAATAGCTGGAGAACATGGGGTAAGTGCCATCAGCATCGTTAAACAAGCGTGGGTGTTGCATGGCATGGTAGAGGGCCGTATAGAAAATATGCTTTTCGGCTATGGAAGGGGTTTGTATGGATACCTGACTTAATGCTTTTTCCCAAGTGTTTTCTGCTGCCAGTCGGGTAGCTGCAAAATCGAAGCCTTTTATTTCAGTTTCTAGGTTTTTACGGGCTTCTTCGATGCTGGTAAAGGATGTGCCAATCTTTACCCTGACAACCGTTCCTTTTTTTACTTTGGTACCAATAAAAGCCCCTACGTTTTGCTGGTTGGACATGGTATCTGAAAGTACCACTTTCTCCCCTGCAAAAACACCACCTATACCAAAATCCTGATCTGTTTGTATAACGAAGTAACCGCTAAAACCGGCAGGCTGCCCCCATCCCTGATAGATGCGGTAAACGGGGCTGTAACCAACAATCTGATGGTTTTCCTTATCAATTTTTATAAACCCTTTTTCTTTATCACTATTAGGCGTTATGAGTAAGTAAACACTGTCGTCTTTGTTGATGGTAAACTGCAGGAGGCCGCAACGCAAAGTAGCTGTCATTTCGGCTTTGATACTGTACCTTGTTAATTCAACACTATAGTAAGATGGGGAAGTAGTTTCCTGCGTATGCGAAAATGTGGTTTGGTAATCTGCCACTGATGTATGTAGATTGCCCGTGACAGGCATAATGGTAACGCTGCCGTAATCCTGCATACAGCCGCCACTTATCCAGTGCGTACCACGGAAGCCACTGCAACTAATATCCTTATACGAATAAGGCGGGAGGCATTTGGGTTCGCCCAGCCTTGTTTGCGCTACCCATTGCGTCATTGCAAAAGGGAGTGTTACTGCGGGTATGGTATTGGCTGATTGCTCGGAGCCTTCGCCATGCTTTAAAGCAGCAACGGTGGTGGCACTGGTAGTGCCAATTAAGGGATTGACATAACTCAACTTTGTTTGGCTGTGGGCAGCCAAAACTATCAATAAGAACGATGTGGAACTGAGAAGCTTTGTTATTTTTTGCAACATTTACTTAAATTATAAAACTTCCCGAAAGTTTGGAACTTTCGGGAAGTTGGTGAGTTATGAAGTTCATACAAGGGCTGCCAACCCTATTATAAAAGAGACCTCACCCCAACCCCTCTCCAAAGGAGAGGGGCAAGAATGGAACATCTTAAAATTATATTAAGATAATCATGGCTCATTTACTATTGAACTGAATTTGATTTTACAAACCGTGTTGTATATACCACATCGTTATTGCTAATGACTACAATATATACACCTGTACTTAAATCATCTACATGCAACTGGGTTTGATTGACACCCTGTTGAATTGTATAATTTTTGCTTACTCGCCCATTCAAGCCGATAATACGGACATTAGTAGGTTTGTTGAAAACAGGATGTGCAATGGTAATATTGCCCTTAGCCGGGTTTGGATATACCATTACAGCTTTTTCAATCTCTGCAATTTCTGCTGCCGCTGCCAATTTTTGTGGGGAAGCATATACTGTGTGCACCACGGAGTCGGGAGAGAAAGCTATGCTTTTAAATATATAATTTGTACGGGCACTGTCTAATACTTTTGGGGTACTGCACCTCATTTTTTCGCTGTTCGCCCCAGAGTCAATAAAACTCATTATTTTATTGTTGGAATTAGAACCCACAATGGCGTAAAACTCCGGATGGCCATTAGCATTCACCCTTCCCGTAATAGCAATGATGCCACCAGAGACCGTAAAAAATGTAGGGCTATTTGGCTTTATCCAGCCAGTACCATTATAATAATACTTATACACACCGCCATTAGTGCCAACTTTTGCTACATACATTACTGCAAGGCTATCAGCATTACCAGTGATACCAGGCATCTTTAGCATCACAAACCCTTGCGATAAATTGCTATTCCCCGTGGTATCATTGTAATAAGCTGATGTACTAGTAGTTACAGGTTTTCTAGCTGCGAAATATTTAACGCCACCTATATCAGTAAAATCAAGTTGCCCGTGGAAAAAATTCACCCACTTATACCTTGACACAGTATCGATATTTGTTACAGCTCCTGTGCCATGCAAAATGTATTTAATGCCGCCTTTGCCGGCTGACGTGCCCGGGCCGCCCAATACCCAATACTTGGTGCTGTCGCAACCTGTAACTGCCCTTATGGTGCTGCTGTCATAGCCATTGGCAGCAGGGATGCTGGTGGTATAATCAACTACTTTGTTGTACGGCACACAAGCTATTACCTTGTTCTTTTTCATGGTAGAAGGGTAATCGGTGCCTAAAGGCGAATCGTAACCGCCTATCAAGAGGTATCTACAGTCCTGCGTAAGGTTTAGCCCCCCTTCCTGGATAGACGAACCTCCCAATGTAACCCTCCCCGACACTTTGTTGTTCAGCATCAAGCTAGCCCCCGTTTGATTGCCAGAAGTGTCATACTCTATCAGGTTTGCATAAGTAGCCGTGCTATCCAAAGAGGAAGTACCTGAACCCACTTTTACCACTACAAAATTGTTGGGCGTAAAGTTTTTAGAGGCAAGGAATAAGTTATTCCTTGCAATGGATGGACCGGCAGGTGTATTCAAATTCACTACACTGTCTTTTTTCACATCATTCAGGTACACCATAGTATCTCCTACCCCGCCATTTGCAAGATCCGTTTTATAACTGCTTATTGGCGTACTGGCAATAGTATCTGTAAGCAACTTAACCGTATCCACATCGTCAAACAACATAGCAGAACGGAAATCTGTGTTTTTATAGGATAGCTTTATGTTCCTGTATGTTAACCCTTTTACGTGGCGGGCATAAATACCCCATGCAGGCAATTCGCCAAACATAGAATATTCAGGATAATCTTGCTCATGTTCCGGAATGCTTCTTATGGTACTTAAAGGCACATAAGCAGTATCCCTGTTGCCCCCGCCTCCAAAATTAATTTGTATAGTATCCAAGGTTACATTTTGTATTTGATACCCTGGCAAGCCCACAATAGAAGAAGGGTAAGCATTGTGTACTGGGCTTGTTACCGGTGGCCCTGGATAATTATAGCCTGCATCTGGCTTATCAGTAGCTATATCGGCGTTTAAATGGCTGATACGCACGTTTTTAATCAAGCCTGGCAGCACACTTGTTTTCCTAAATCCTTGCCGGATAAACAATGCCCCGCCACTATGGCTAACTGTTACGTTGGAGATATTGGTACTATCTATAGAGCCCCCATCTACTATTTCCAATGAAATAGCCGTACGGTAAGTGTCATATACCTTCAAATTATTAACGGTTATGTTCTTAAATCCACCCAAAGTAGTAGTACCAATTTTAAAACCATTGGCACTGGAACGAACCGTACAGTTGGTAACCGTGATGTTTTTGCAGGATGAATCTTTGTTATACGATTTCAGGCAAATACCATCATCTGAAGCATTGATACTATCTGCATTTAGGGTTACGGTGTTGCAATCAGTCAAATCCAATCCATCATTGTTCCAATAAGCCGTGCTATTTACCTTGATGCTGTCAATGGTAAGGTTTCTACAGTACCTGTATGACTCTACCCAACAGGATGAACGCTTCAAGTTAATATTATGCACCCTTACCCCATTGCATTTGATAAATTCAAACAATTGTGGCCGCAAAGATTCATCCGGCCGGTTACTTTTTGTGTAATTCGGGTCATTCAAATGCCCATTTTTAATCAGCGTGTCTATCCGCCAGCCAAGGGTATCACCCTGACCGTCGATGATGCCCTTGCCAGTTACTGCAATATTGTTTGCAGTATCGGCAAGGACTAAGGCATACCAGTTTGAATCTTTCGCAATATTTTTGGAATAATCGTAAAAATTCGTGCTCCCTAAAAGTGTGGCACCAGAATCAATCCTTAACTCCACATTTGATTTTAGCCTAATTGAACCCGAACGGTATTTATTGAGGCCTGTTGATTGTTTGGGGATTAAGACAATCCCACCTTTTATATGTGTTATAGCATCCGTATGTGCACTCACTGCATTAATGGCATTTTGTATTGCAGTTGTATTTAACGTTGCACTATCATTTACCGCATTATAGGGGCTGGAGGTAACGTCAATTGTATATTGCCCTTTCACCCCGGTGATGCCGAGCATGAGCAGGAAGCAAGCGACCGAAAATTTAAACATGGCATTCGTTTTTAAATTGTTTTTTTAATTAAATTCCATAAGGCTTGTTAATTTGGTAATTTAATAAACATGTTTATCAACGTTTTGTCCTGTGTCTTTACTACAATTGTGTACGTGCCGCTTGTAAGCGAAGCAACATTGAGTAACGTGCTTGTTTTACCAGGCTGTATAAGAAGAGAACTGAGACATTTGCCATCTGCAGATAGGATGTTCAGTTGGGCAGCTTTCGTAAAACCAGGATGAGAGACAGTAATCGTATTTTTCGCAGGATTAGGAAATATACTAAGTTGTGAATTGTAAGTAGGAAGCGGAACGGCTACTATTTTGCTATAGCTAAAGCTGCCATCTTTACCTACCATTTTTAAGCGGTAGTAAACCGTTCCTGTAAACAAACTGGCATCACTAGTTGAATAATCATTTTGTATCAGGTTATTTTTAGCATGTAGCGCAGTGATTGATGTAAATGAATTACCATCGGTACTTCTTTCCACCGCAAACCTGTCCATATTTATTTCATTCGTAGTACCCCACTGCAATGTAACTTCCTGATTGTTATAGGATGCCGTAAAATCAAGTAATCCCAATGGCAATACAGACTGGGCAACTGGGGTAAAAGCCACGCTTTTGAATAGAAAATTGCTACCAGCGGTTGCCAATGTTTTAGGGGAGAAATTGGTCGTGCTATTGGTTGGATTTGTATCTGTAAAACTGATGATACTGTTATTGGCTGATGACCCTTTTATGGCGAAAACCTCTGGTTGGTTCTGTGCGTTTAACCTTGCAGTAAGCCCTGTTACCCCACCAGTTATACTATACAAACCGCTTTGCACCCAAGTTGTACCATTGTAATAATATTTGTAAATGCCATTGTTTACATCTGCCGCATACAACAAATCGTACCCATCCTTGTAGCTGATAGTAGAATCCGTATCCAGAAACACAAAAGCATAGGGGCTAGAGCCTGTTGTAGCTGCCCCCGGTACTGCGGAAGCACCAGTGGTAGTGGTAGGTAATGGTGCTTTGAAAATATTCACTCCCCCAGTATATAGTTGCTTTTTGAACAGGCTGATATAGCGGTAAACACTATTGGTAATATTTACTGGAACAGAATCGCCATAAGGGACGTATTGTGTGCCAAAACCTTGTCCTGCCGTACCTGTGGAGGCACCAGTAACCCAAAACTGGCTACCATCGTAGCTGGCAACGCAGCGTATGCCAGAATTATTATAGCCCTTACTAATGGTTATTTTAGTTGCATAGTCCACTACGCCCGTGTAAGGCACACGCCCTATCACTTTTGTATAATTCCATGCCCCATCATAAGAAGTAGCATTGGTGTTGGAATATTGTAGCCCAAGTGGCTGATCGTACCCGACAACTGTTATATAACGACCATCTTGTGTTAAATTGATGCCGCCTTCATAGGCAGCCGCACCGCCTAAGGTAAGCCTGCTGCCGGGTATTTTATTGTTAAGGGAAACATTTACGCCAGTAAACTTAGCCGTTGCAGGGTTTAGTTCCAGCAGGTTGGCGTAGGTAGACACGCCTTGCAGGGCAGTACCTAAATCGCCCACTCGCAGCACTACTAGATTATTGGGCGTAAAGGGCTGCGAAGCTAAAAACTGATTGCTTTTTACAATTCCACTTGCCGCATCTACACCGCCTGGCAAAACGATATTCAATGTATCATTCAACACATCATGCTGAAAAACAATGGGTGTTTTTTGGTAAGAAGTTATGGAATCTGAACTAAAATTATAGCTGCTAACATCATCCAAAACAATAGCTGGCCTAAAATCATTTTGCTTATAGCTAAACTTACAATTTTTAATGGTCAATCCTTTTGCGTGCCTCGCATACAAACCCCAAGCTGGCAGTTCGCCAAACATGGAAAACTCTGGGTACACCAGTTCCTTTTCAGGGACATTGCCCAAATTGTCCAATGTTATTTTAGCAATGGTGGAATCCCCTCCACCTGAAGAATTCACTTGTATATTATCTAATGTGATTCCTTGTGCCGGATAACCAGCCAAGCCTGTTATAGAAGAAGGAAAAGCATTATGGTTACCGGGAACATTTGGACCTTCGTAAGGGTAGCCCGCATCTGGTTTTGTCAATGGCACATCCACGCTTACATTCTTAATAGTAATGTTCCTTATTATACCCGGCAAAACTGCCGAATTGCGGAAGCCCAGCCTGATAAACAAAGCCCCATCGGTGGTAGTCGCTTTTACATTTGAAATATTTACACCATCCATTAAGCCACCGTCTACCATTTCAAGGCCAATAGCAGTGCGGTAAGTATCAAACACCGTCAATCCATTTACGATTATATTCTTAAAGCCTCCAACAGAAGGGCTGCCCAATTTAAAAGCGGTGGCACTTGAACGCACCGTACAATTGGTAACAGTCACATTCTGGCAAAAAGAAAGCGAATCACTTGATTTTAGGCAAATGCCATCATCTGCAGAATTTATATAATTATTGGCAATGGTTACCGTATTGCAATCCGTTATATCCATACCATCATTGTTCCAATAAGCCGTGCTGTTTACGGTGATGCTATCAATGGTCAGGTTGGTGCATTTGTTATAGGCTTCTACCCAGCAAGAGGAGTTTTTGAGGGTAATTTTATGCACTTTAACCGTACTGCAAGAAATAAATTCTATCAATTGTGGTCTCAATGATTCGTCCGGACGGTGTTTTGTCGCATAGTTAGGATCGGTTAAAGTACCTTTTTGGATTAATGTATCAATATTGTTTGCTAAAATAGTTCCCTGACCATCCATGATTCCTTGCCCAGTTATGGAAATATTTTTTTGATTTTTGGCATACACCAGTGCATACCACCTGTTCTTGGTATAGTCAAAAAAATTGGTGCTGCCGAGTAGCATACCATTTTGTTCTATCCGTAATTCTACATTACTTTTTAAGTTAATGCCTCCTGTAAGGAATGTTCCTGCTGGTACTTGAACAATAGCGCCGCCCTTTATTTTTGTAGCAGAATCAACTGCTTTTTGTATAATGAGTGTGTTTAAAGTAGTCCCATCGCCCACTGCACCCAGCTTAACGATATTAATTATCGGCTGTGACTTTGCAAACACATGCAACACTAAGCAAACCAATAATATTTTAAAATGTAAAAATTTGGGCATAGGGTGTTTTTAATGCTAATTCTTAATAATTGCTTTCTTGTCTTTCACTGGCAATATAATATTTGTAAGGTTATCTTTCTTTACATTGTTTAGGTAAATAACAGGTAATTCATCCATACTTTTTACCGTAAGCGCATCTATATCAAGCCCTTTTACATCATCGCAAACAATGGCAGGTCGGGTGTCTTTTTCTTTGTAAGACAGCTTTACGTTCTTCATTTTTATACCAGATGCATGGCGGATATAAAACCCCCAGGCTGGCAGCTCCCCAAACATGGAATATTCTGGATAGTCTCCTTCTTTTTCAGGAATGTCTTTCAGTTTATCCAAGCCCAATACTGCTATTTCTTTGCCTGATGCGCCACTAAAGTCTATCTCTATATTTTCAAGGGTAATATCATCTATCGTAAAGCCCGGCAACCCCGCAATTACTGACGGAAAAGCATTGTGGGGCCCTTTTTTGTAATGCCCTTCAAAAGCATAGCCACTGTCAGGCTTGCTCAATGGCACTTCTGCTTTTATATTGCCGATATATACATTCTTCACCACTCCTGGATCTTTTTCTTTCTTGCGTTGCCCCAGCCTAATAAACAATGCCCCCCCTGAATTCTTGGCAATCACATCTGTAATCCGTATATCTTGCAGCACGCCACCATCAACCATTTCCAAGGCAATGGCAGTGCGGTAATTGTCGTACACATACAACCCTCTGGCAACAATATTCTTAAACCCCCCTTGCGAAGGCGTGCCAAATTTCAAAGCACTTGCACTGGTCCTTAATTTGCAATTGGTTATCTCCACATTCTGGCAAAGCTCTTTTGGGTCGCTAGATTTCAGGCAAATACCATCATCGGCAGAATTGATATTGCAGTTGCTTATTTTTACTTTGTCGCAGTCAACTATGTCCATCCCGTCATTATTCCAGTAAGCGGTACTTTCCACGGTTAGGTTATCAATCGTCAGGTTGCTGCATTTGTTATACACTTCCACCCAGCAAGCTGCATTTTTTAGGGTAATGTCTTTAATTCGTATATTATCGCAACTGGTGAATTCTATAATCTGCGGCCTGTTTTTCTCATCGGGCCTGTTGTGGGACAAGGGGTCTATAATTGACCCTTCTTGTACCAACCGTAACACGTCGGCTGCCAATGCAGCCCCTTGCCCATCTATAATCCCTTTACCTGTAAGAGATATGTTTTTTTCATTTTTTGCCAATAGTAATGCATACCACCTGCCCTTTTGGTAATCTTTTAGGCTAGTGCTGCCAAGCAAAACAGCCCCTTCCTGCAAGTTGAGTTCCACATTGCTTTTCAAATAGATAGAGCCAGTAAGGAAAACACCTTTTGGAACTACTACAATACCCCCTTTTTTATTGGCAGCATCAATGGCTTTTTGCATGGCGGCCGTGTTCACTGTTTTGCCGTCGGCAATAGCCCCAAAATCAACCACGTTAAAGGATGATTGTGCACCAACCTTTATTTGAAACAAGCATAAACAAAAAATGATAAGTAAATATCTCATTCGTTTTTTATAAAAAATTAAGGGGTGATGGTTAAGCTAAATTGCTTTACAGCCGAGTACTGGTTGCTGCTGCTTACATTGCTGGCAACGAAAGTAACCGTGTAATTACCAGGCTTGGCATAGATATAAGTGAAATTGTGCAGTTGGTAACTGCTATTTTTAATAGCTATGCCACCATCAGGCTCCACTTTTGTAAAATCAATAGGTTTAGATATTGCCCAGTCTTCATCTAAATTATTAGCAATACCTGCAGGAAATTGCAAAGCCGTGGCAGCAATACTCCATTTTAAAGAATCGCCTTTTATGCTTACCGCACCAAAACCTGCCGAGCTAATGTCAACAGCCACATTGCCAATGGAGCTATCAGGGAAATAATTGTTTACTTGGAAGCTATTGATGTTCCATTGCCTTGCTTTAGTTCCCGTAGCGGTATTGGTGCGGTATTTAAATCCTATATAAAAAGGCACACCCGCACTTTCAAAGTCGCTTAGGTTTACAATACCTGATGGAGTATTTGCTGCACTCGTGGCAAAAGCAGCCCTACTGGTTATGTCTGTCCATGTGGCTGCACGGATGCTGCCAGAATCTAACGAGCCATTGTAATTGGTAGAAACAAGCAAGGCCAAGTTGCCTGTTTGGTTGCCCTGCGTAACAGTTGTAGCAAATTGCAACTGGGTAACCCCACCGGTGCTGCTTACCCGGTTGCGGTTTTCGTACCTGTAGCCAGGCTCTCCCGTGAAAAAAACAAGATTATCAGGGTTGCCGCTTACATTGAATGTAATGGTGTCCCCTGCCTTATAGGTTGCAGCAGCAGTAGCAACATTAAAGTCGGGGCTGCTTATTTTCACCTTGTTACAGGCAAAAAGCATTGTTGCTGCCAATATTAAAAAAACATACCGTTTCATAATCCCTTTGTTTACCAACCCTTGTTCTGGGTCAAGTTATTGTTTAATGAAAGCTCATAAGTAGGAATAGGCCAAAGTATATTCCTTGCTGTGATATTGGCTGCTGCCGTGGCCCCATACTTCAGGCTTGTAGAGGCATTCAACGTAACATCGGCCGCAGCGTTCTTTGTATTGGTTAGCAATAACCCCCAGCGTATCAAATCCATTGTGCGCAGGCACTCAAATGCCAGTTCTTTGTACCGTTCATTTTGAATGGCTACCCTAAAATTTGCTTGCGAACTTACGGCAGCATCCGTGGGTATGTATGCCTTTAAGCCAGCCCTTGTCCTTACTGTGTCTAGGTATTGCAAGGCATTCGCCGGCCCATTTACTTCGTTTTCAGCCTCTGCCAGCATCAGCAACACATCTGCATACCTCAATATGGGGAAATTGGTGCCGCAGGCATTTTTCACCTTGGGTTTCAATTGTTCATATTCCCGCCGCCATTTTCCTGGGTATCTTTTATAGTATTCCGTGGTAGACAGTGGCACTTTGTTATCCCCCGAATAATTATAAGGCGCTAGCACCCAATCCCTGCGCAGGTCGTTTGCATCGAAAGATTTATACAATAACCCCATGCCATATAAAAAACCATAGCAATACCCACTATCCAAGTTGCTGCATTGCACGCCCACCCTTATGCCCAAATAGCCATAAGCCTTATTGCTGCCGCCCGTTGCCGCTGTGGAATTGCCTAGAAACTCTACTTCCCAC
The DNA here is from genome assembly GCF_046546515.1 of Parasediminibacterium schistidii. Lineage (NCBI taxonomy): Bacteria > Pseudomonadati > Bacteroidota > Chitinophagia > Chitinophagales > Chitinophagaceae > Parasediminibacterium > Parasediminibacterium schistidii. Next base: position 12,805 of record NZ_JBKHKJ010000048.1, read on the forward strand.
ATCGCTTCTTTAGTATCGTAGGCGTTTTGGCATTCGTTTATAAAAATTTGTTTGTAATCGGGGTTTAAAGAATGCTTGCGGGATGCCACCACTTTTGTTGCCCATTTTACTGCGTCGGCATATTTAGAAACATCGTTTACAGGCTGCCCCGCCATGTATAGGCACACCCGTGCAAGGATGCCCTCTACTGTTGTTTTGCTTACCCTGCCGCTAAAACCTATTGCACTAATGTCATCCACAGTAGAATCCGCTGCTGCCATGTCGGCAATTACTTGTGCATATACAGCTTTGGCGGGGGTGCGGGGTAGGGTATATTGTTCACTACTAGGCAATGTGGTACTGGAAAGTTTCAATGGCACATCACCCCAATGCTGCACCAGCATAAAGTAATAGTAGCCCCTTAAAAAAAATGCCTCGCCTTTTATTTCGGCGCGCCTTTTTTCGTCCATTTGGGGTTTATTGATATTTTCCAATAAGGCATTAGCCATGTTGATGCCATCATACAAATTTTGCCAAAGGCTAGTAATATTCGCATCCCCTGCATTAAAGGTATAAACGGGCGGGCCTACTACAGTGGTGCTTCGGTACCAGCTTTCATCATTGCCAGTATTTAATACTGCCAGATAAGCATCCCCATAAAATGAAGTGCTTGCCAATACTGAATAAATGCCCGCAAGCGCATCGTTTAATTGGGTTTCCGTTTGGTAATATTGCGTGGGTTGTGCAAAATCTGGCTTGGTATCCAGTATTTTATTACAGGATGCCATTGCCAGCAAACAACCCATTGTGATGATATATACAAAAAACTTGTTCATATAAAAACCAATTATCTCTTCTAAAATGTAACTTTTGCCCCTAGGGTTATTGTCCTTGCCCTTGCGTAAGGCGAATAATCAAAGCCAGGTGTCAAGGTGCTTTGCTTGGTGGAAACCTCTGGGTCCAGGCCAGAATATTTTGTCCATGTATATAAATTCTGTGCAGATGTATATAGCCGTATGGAGCTTATTTTTATTTTAGCAAGCAGGGACGAAGCAATGCTATACCCAAGCGAAACAGTCTTTAACCGGATAAAAGAACCATCTTCCAGTACCCTTGTGGAATAAGCAAAGGGGCCTTGGCCACCATATCGGTAATAAGTATTGTTCTGGTTTTGGGGTGTCCATCTATCATTGTAGGTAGCAAACTGGTTGGGACCAAAACGGTTTGTGCCTTCCATTATAAGCCTGTTGGCATTAAATATCTGGTTGCCATAAGACCATTGAAAAAAAATATTCAGGTCAAACCCCTTATAGGTAAAGTTGTTGCTAATGCCACCAATATGTGTTGGGTAAGGGTTGCCAATAGGCACTACATCGTTTGCATCTACCTTGCCATCGCCGTTAATATCTTTGTACTTAATATCGCCCGGCTGTATTGTATTTCGTGTATTACCATTGTTGGGCACATTGTCTTTTAAAATATAGCTATTGCCTACTTTGTCAAAGTCTTTGTATTGGTAATTGCCATCCCATATATACCCATAAAACTGGGCTATGGGCTGGTTTATCTTGGCTATGTACAATGGGTCGGTATAGTTGCCCTCCCATGTTACATTAGTCAATACGCTTTCCTGGCTATTGTCATTAAGTGCCAGCACCCTGTTTTTGTTGAATGCGATATTGAAGCTGGTTGACCATGAAAAATCCTTTGATTTGATATTGGTGGTGGACAAAGAAAATTCCAACCCTTCGTTGCGCACTTTGCCTATATTTTTATAGGCTTGCGAAAAACCAGATTCATAAGGCAGGTAGGAGAAAATGAGCAAATCGTATGTTTTCTTGTTGTAATAATCTACTGTGAAAGAAACCCTGTTTTTAAACACGCTTACATCAATGCCGGTATTAAACTGCGCCGTGTTTTCCCATTTTAGTGTTGGGTTGCCCAAAGTACCCGGCTGGGAAGTATTGTTGTACAGCGTATTATTAAAAGAATATAGGTTGTTTTTGGGATAGGTAATGGACGATAGGTAAGCAAAGTCGCTCACCCTGTTATTACCTGTTATGCCATAACTAACCCTTAACTTAGCATCCGTTATTTGCTTTATGTTCCGCATAAATTTCTCTTCTGTTATGCGCCAGGCAAAAGCACCTGAGGGGAAATAGCTCCATCGGTTTGCCTTGATAAATTTTGAAGAGCCATCAGACCTAAAAGATGCAGTGAATAAATAGCGGGACTTAAACGTATAGTTTGCTCGCCCCAAAAAAGAAACCAATGCAGAGGGGGAATTGGTAGAAAGGAGAAAAGTAGGTGTGCCTTCATCCAAGCCTGCTATGCCCAATGCCTCGTTAGGTATTTGTGATGAAGTAAACCCAGAAGAAGATGTCCTTGCTGTTTGTATGGTAAAGCCTCCTAGCAAATTGATGCTATGGTCACGGCTTATCTTTTTATTATAGGTCAATGTATTTTCATTCAGGTAGTTGTCTGCTTCTATATTAGTTACGCTGCCGTTTACGTTGTTCACGCCCGGGGTAAAGCTATAACCCCCACGGGTTTTGCTATTGTTAAACACTTCTGTCCTGCCCATGTTGCGTGTAAAGCCGCCTGTTACCCTCAATTTCAAATTGGGCATGATGGCATATTCCAAATAAGCATTGGCAAATAAGTTATTGTCATATTTATTGTTCACTTGGTTTTGCGTGCTAATGATGGGGTTGATGCGGTAATCAGATGCTGGATTGTCGATGGTTGGGTCGAGTAATTGATCTAGCAATGAACTATCATTGCCTTTCACTGGGCGGTATGCCCATACATTGTACATTAAATTGTACTGCGAGCTAGAGCCATTTATAGTAGCAGGGGTGATACCATAAGTAGTTGCAGCGGAATAATTTACATTGACGCCCACTTTTACTTGCCTATTCACTTCTTGGTCCAATACAATGCGCCCTTGGTAGCGTTTGAAACCACTATTAATGATAATGCCCTGCTGGTCGATAGCAGAGCCAGATATAGAATATTTTGTTTTGGCATTGCCGCCGCTAAGCGACAAATAATTGTTTTGCATGGATGCCTGCCGGAATATTTGCTTTTGCCAGTCGATACCTTTTATATTTTTATAATCATTCAATGTCAACCCCAATGGCGTTAAGAATGCGGCAGTTGTTTTTACAGAATCAATGGCGTATTGGTAGCTTACATAGTCGTAAGCATTCATCAGTTTCATTGTCTTGGTTACGTTTTGAACACCATAATAAGGGTCGTACACGACTATGGGGCTACCTACTTTCCCCTTTTTTGTGGTAATAAGTATAACTCCATTGGCACCCCTTGCCCCATAAATAGCAGTGGCAGAAGCATCTTTCAGTACTTCTATCGACTCTATGTCTTCCGGGTTGATGGAATTGTTATCGGCATTTTCTATAGGGAAACCATCGATAACATATAGTGGGGCATTGCTTTGGGTAACAGAGTTATTCCCTCTGATAACAATGTTGGATGCGCTGCCTGGCTGCCCGTCGTTTGAAAACACCTGCACACCCGCTATCCTTCCGCCCAAAGCCTCCTCAAAAGACCGCACAGGGGCTTTTTGCATGTCTGCGATGCTCGCCTTTCCCACAGCACCCGTAACGTCTTTCTTCTTTACCTCGCCGTAGCCAATTACAATTACTTCTTCTAGCCCCTTGGCATTTGCATTCAGCACGATGCTAAAAAAAGCCTTGCTGCCTACCACTGTTTCCTGTGTATTGTATCCCGTATAAGATATAACAAGTATGGGTGCCGCACTTTTTACTTTCAGCTTAAAAACCCCTTTTTTGTCTGTTACCGTTCCATTCTTGGTATTTTTTTCAACAATGGTTGCACCCTCCATTGGCAGGCCTTTTTCGTCTGTAACAATGCCGTTTACTACTATGGCACTATCACCTGCCATCTCGTAGTTCACGTCTGCCACAGGGTGCGGCTTGGTAGTTGCGTTCTCTTTAAAAATAATAATATTGTTGCCAGAAACCTCGTATTTCAGCACCATTGGGCTAAACATTTTTTCCAAAACGCTTGTCAATGGTTCGTTCAAAACGTTCAGCGTAATTTTTTTGCCTGCTGGCACATCAACCGAGCTATATGTAAATTTTGCTTTTATTGCTTTGCCCAGATCTTCCAGCACCACTTTAATTTCCTTGTTGGAGGCCGTGTAGGTAATTTTTTTGGCCAGTAAATCGCCATTGGTAGCATATACCTGCCCAAACAAGGAAACAAATAGCAATATGCCTATGCTGGTAGCCAATAACCGCTTATCGCGTACAAAAAAACAAGATGCTGCAAGCAACCGGAAAAACTTCATATAGTGCAATGTTTAAAAGCAGGGAAGCACTTATTAAAAATAAGGGTTTAACTGCTTTGTACAGTAAATTTATGCTTACTTGGTTTTCTAGGTATCCAAAGTGCTGGCAATCGCTTTTTGCAATTGCTAACTTTATATTAAAGAAGAGGATAGGAAAATAGGCAAATACCCCTTTTTGCCAGTTTTTTTGAAAAAAATAATTTAGGCATGTTGCCATTTGCTTGTGAGGGTGAAAGAGTGGGAAAGTTTAGTGTGGATTAGCGGGTAAAAAAAACTTTATTTTTGTACAATCTTATTCCCATTAGTCCCTGAAGTAATTCAAACTAGTGGGTTTCGTTTTTTAGGGTGAAGTTAAAATAGGGTGTCTTTTTCATCTGGCTCATTTGCTAGGCTTGTAAGTTCCTTAAGCTGTGTAGGCGTTAAGCCCGCCGTAATATCACTACCATTTTGGCTAAAGTAGTCAATATCATTTTTTATAACCTGCAACAATGCCTCATCCTCTATACCTGCTACCATCCCTATTACTATTTCTTTTAATCCAGGTGCCATAACTATGGGTTTTAAATATTAGTCCATATATGTTTTAAAATCTTCTAATGGTTCATCAAAATCATCATGTATGATAAACATTCCCTTGGCATTACCAAACACGGGTTTCTGTTTCGGGTAAGCCTTCTCATTTTTTTTAGTTTTTTCAACCAAAAAGTCAATAAAATCAGCGACCTCTAATTTTAGATTTTCGGGCAATATTGCCAGCTTAGTAAGCAATAAATTGTTATCCATAAAAAAAATTTACTAGTACAAATCTAATGCAAATACTCATAATGTTTTCTTTGGTATAATTTGTAAATGACCTAAGCGAAGCCACACGCCACAGG
>NZ_JBKHKJ010000049.1:0-16772 GCF_046546515.1 Parasediminibacterium schistidii
GTGCGTCATACTATAACAGACCCCATAAACATTAAAGAAATTATAGAACTTGTTCGACAACAAGAACCAAACAGACAAGACATAATTATTGCCTTGACAAACTCTTTTGGTGGACATTGGGAAAGCAAAGCATACTACAAATTTGTTGACAGTACAAATGCAAACGAAAAAGGAGCAGAATGGCAATTTGACGAAATTATTATTTTAGAAAGCGAAACTTTTGGGACACTTGTTATTGACTATTTGAAAGACAAACGAATTGGTGGAATTGAGTTTTTGAAGAATTTAGACTAATTGATGAAACGACAAATATTTTTAAAATCATTTTTAGGTGCTTTAGGTGCAGTAGAAATTTTATGGACAGACATTCAAATTGACAAAATTTATGGAACTGTTATCTATGACATTTCAGACCCAGAAGAAAGACAAGACTTCGTTTGTTATATGACTGAAAACAATGTTCCCAATGACGACGTTAAGATGTTAATAGATTTTCTCTCAAAAAATGAACTCATTGACATTGACAAAATAATAACACCAATTAACGAACTTGAAATTGACTTTATTGACAAGAGCAAATTAGACAATGTTTGGAACGATTTATTTAATATTGAGGTGCATATGATTGACGATGGAGTGGAGAGTAAACAAAGTGATAAGTATTTTATTCACGACTAAAAAGTACGAACGCACAACATCCGTATTTGCGATATGGCTGGCTTGACGGAACACACTCGGCTTTAGTCCTTTCATTAAACTTTTGTTCCGGCAGACCGTACAATATTGGGCAGTAGGTTATATATTTGAACTTTAGGAGCAAGTATTTGGCTTTAGTTATCGGCTGACCCAGCGCTATTTTCAGCCACATCCGCAAATACCGACTCGTTAGCTGTTATTTTATGAAGACCGTTACAGAACAAAATTTTGACATTATAATTAAAGATTGTTTTCAGCCAATTTTAAAGCCATTGGGTTTTAAAAAGAAAGGAAATAATTTTTATCGCCAACTTCCAGACCTTGGACAAATAGTTAATGTTCAAAAAAGTTCGTACTTTTCAAAAGAGCATATCTCTTTTACGATTAATACAGGACTTTTCATACCTGAATATTGGCTGACTTTTTACACATATCACAACGGAGAAATCCCTACTTATCCGACCGAGCCTGATTGTGCAATCAGGCAAAGAATCGGAAAGCTAAAATACAATATAGATAAATGGTTTGACATTGAGCCAACTAGCAACATCAATGATTTGAAGACAGAAGCAACTGACAACGTTCTTAACTATATTGCTCCTTATTTTGAAAGAAATAAAAGTAAAGAAGACGTATTGAAATTATTGCAAGACACAACGGTCAATCTTGACAACTTTGTCCGAATTATAATTTTTGGCGAGTATAAAGAAATAGCGAAAGCACAAGTTGAGTATGAAAAACTCAAACAAAACAAGTACATCTTTGCTAATATGAAATCAACATTGTTTGAGTATCGAGACAAATACAAATTGACGGACTAAAAACAACAGCTAACATCCGTATTTGCAATATGGCTGGCTGGACGGAACTCACTCGGCTTTTAGCCCTTCTTTAAACTTTTGTTCCGGCAGACCCTACAATATTGGGCTGTAGGTTATATATATGAACTTTAGAGCAGGTATTTGGCATTTGTTATCGGCTGACCCAGCACTATTTTCAGCCACATACGCAAATACCTGATCGTTGCCTGCTATGCTATGACGACCCTACTGCTAAAATCAAATTGACCGGAAAAAATGAACGAACAATTACTTTTTTTTAAAGACAAAATAATTCATGGAAATGACCTTGAAATAATATTTCACAAGGACTTTGTTTGGATATATGATGATAAGCCAATGCCCGTTGTGATTTACTCTTTGACCAATTGTAAGGACTTAGCTAAAGTTGACTTTACATACATTGATGTACACAATGATGGAATAATAGTTGAAACACGCCAGCAAAACAATCAATCTTTTTTTGAGACTTCTGATATGGGCAATGTAAAAGTTACGATTGTTTGTGACAAAATAGTCAAGCGAGAACAAGATTACAGGAAAGAAGATTTTATTGACTTGCTAAAGGAATTTCAGAAGCAGAGAGACGATGAGTATGAAACAGTCAAAATGTTAAGCGACAGAGTTGAGGATTTAAAAAAATTCTTGGATAGAGAGTTGAATATCTCTGAAAGAAAACGAAATCAGGCAGATTGGTTAAGCGAAGACAAAAAGCATTTTCTTGAAGGGCAACAAGAAATTTTAAAAAAAGTTATTGAAGTAATTAAGAAAAGAGAACAAGAAGATTTTCAAAAGCGAAACCAACAGCAAACTTTAAACTCATGAAACGACTTTTGAGTGAGTTTCAATTTTGACACACTCGGACAGACAGCAGCACAGCAGGCAACATGGGGTTTTGTGCAAGCAGGGCTGGACGTTCAAACTTCGGCTGTTTGCATCGCTGTACTTTGGTTCGGGCTGGACGGAATTCTGTTAGACTTTTAGTTGTTAACTTGTACTTTTATTTCTTTATTGGGCTTCAGTTCCGGGCTGGACAAACAACAATGCCCTGCCTGCACAAAGCACTAAAACGTTGTGTGCTACTTCCGACGACCCCTAAACTTGCAAAAAAGGGACTTGAGTACCACACTCAAGTTTGAAAAAGCTGTCATTGACAATGTGAACCCGATAAAATGACCATGCTTCAAAACGACATGGGAAATGTTGAGCAGTACCACTAGGGGTCGAAAAAATTGGTGTTGACAATGTGAACCCACAAAAAGACCATCGTTCACAGCAACAAGGGAAATGTCGGGCAGCAAAACAGAGTTTGAAAACCTTCGTGGGACAAGACCTAGTCGACAAAATGACCACGGTTCACCACAACAAGGAAAAGTCAGGCAGTAAACCAGAGTTTGAAAGACCTCGTGGGATAACCCCTACCCTAGTCCACAAAATGACCACGGTTCACAGCAACAAGGGAAAGTCGGGTAGCATAACATAGTTTGAAAAGTTTGGTGAAGACAGTACGCAACCCACAAAATGACCACGGTTCACAGCAACTAGGAAATGTCGGGTACTATAACAGGGTTTAAAAAGGTTGGTGGCGACAATACTCACGCAGCCAATAAAAATCCTTTCCACGGCTTCGATGTATGAAAGGACAGCACGACAGGAAAAACCAGCGTAACGTTCCCTGTTCGGCTTCGTGCTTGACATTGAGGTGAGCAACCACATTGGGCTTGACCCGAAGCGGACGTATCGAAGCGAAAGGAAGCAGCACACAACATGGGTATTGCCGCAAGCAGGGCGTGACGGAATAAACTTCATCTTTTTCTTCTTCGCTTGGCTTTAGTTCCAGCTTGACGTTCTATATTTGGCTTATGGAAAAACATCGGCAATATTGCAATTATTGGGCTTCGGTTCCGGGCTGACCCAGCGCTATGCCCCTGCCTGCAGGCAATACCTTGCTCGTTATGTGTCATACAAAAACGACATTCACTTAATTAAAAATAAAAACAAATATTATGTTAGTATTTCTTGTATTGTAACCAATCTTGAATGTCTAATCAAAAATCAGTTTCCGAAGAATTGGAAAAACTTATAAAACTTAAGTAGGGAGGTCATTTGACAGATGAAGAATATCAAAAAGCAAAGAATAAAATAATTTCACAATTCAATTAACCCCATACTTATGGAAAATCAAGAGAACATCATTAAGAGTATAATAGTCTATAAAATAAACCCCAACGAACAAGAATTAAACGGTGAGGTTTTGCCTGACAGGAATGTAAACGGGAGGTCATTCGGCCGTTGTTCATTGACAATTGCGAATGACACAGCAATATTGAAAGATATTAAGACAGATATTGTAGTTGGCGTTTTTTCACTTCACCATTTCTATTTCTTAGGGGACGAATAATTATTGGGTCGGACACAATTTTAAATTAATTACTATGACAGACACAGCTAACCTATTTGACAAATTAAAAGACATTAAGTATCCCAAAACAATGATAGGTATTCAGGGGGAACTTTCAGGTCGGGCATTCTTCCCAGGAGGACGAGGTACTTTCGATAATGAGGAAACCATTGCAGACAAAAAAATAATGATTTTGGGTCAGGACTTTGACTGTGAGGCCAACTATGCAAAGACTTTAAAAATTGGACACGAAGACATTGTTAAGAGTTCTACATGGAGAAACCTTCTTTCCTTTTTAAAAGATGCCGATATTAAGCATAACCAATGCTTTTACACAAATGCAATTCTAGGAATACGTGTAGGTAACAAAGGCACAGGCAAATCACCTGCTTTTAGGGATGATGGGTTTATTAAAGAATGCCAAAAGTTTTTTCTTTATCAAGTTGAGCTTCAAAAGCCAAAAACTATCCTTGTTCTTGGAAAGCACGTTGCTGAATTTATTGCACCAATATCAGTTGATTTAGGTTGTTGGAAACGTATTGAAAATTATAATACACTTGACCAGTCGGGAATGCAGATAGTGAAAAACGCAACATTTGACAATGGAATAAAAAGTACCCTTGTTTTATTGACACACCCTTCATTTAGAACCTCTAATATCCACAGACGCAAATACTTGGACTACAGTGGACACGATGCAGAGGTTAAAATGGTTTTGAACACCCTGCAATAAGTACGAACACATAACATCCGTATTTGCGATATGGCTGGCTTGACGGAACTCACTCGGCTTTTAGTCCTTTTTTTTAGCTTTTGTTCCGGCTGACCGTACAATATTGGGCAGTAGGTTATATATTTGAACTTTAAGAGCAGGTATTTCGCTTTTGTTATCGGCTGACCCAGCGCTATTTTCAGCCACATCAGCAAATACCGACTCGTTGGTGGTAATTTTTTGACAGACTATGCAAACAGACAATAAACAAACAAATTTTTTGACACTATTTTTTGTTGCTGCAACTTGTATTGTTACAGGTGGACTAATTGGTGCATTAACAAATTTAATTAACGGAAAAGTTAGCCCTTATTATTACCAAGCTATTATGTTTTGGGACTTTAAAGACATTTGGATAGCAGCAGTTGCACAAGGAATTTTAGAAGGACTGCTATATGGTGTAATATTCTCTATAATTTTTACTATCACTTTTGGACTTGTAACTAAAGGACAAGGAACATTTATTTTTGCAATTAGACAGCTTATTAAATTGACAAGTTTAGTATTAATTTGTTGGACACTTGGAGGACTATTTGCTATGTTTCTTGCAACATTAAGTCCAGAGTTTTACAAAGCACATTTTCCAATGACACCATCAGACAAAACTGAAATGCTAAAATTTGCTTGGGTTGGAGGTTCAATTTGGGGTGGAATGATTGGTGGACTTTTATCAGCATTTATTGGAATTGTTATCATAAAAAACAATTGGAAACAAGACTTGAAAGTACGACAATAATAGCTTAATGGCAAGACTAAAACTACCACCAACATTAGGTTTGGCATTATTGGGGCTTGACGAATATAGCCTCAGCATTTTGTTCTTTATTGTGCTTCAGTTCGGGCTTGACATTATAAATTTGGCTTATGAATAAAACATCAGCAATATTGCAATTATTGGGCTTAGGTTATCGGCTGACGGAATACTAATTCCCCAACAACGCCAAGCCTTTTTCGTTGGCTGCAACATTTTATGAAACATCTTAATTATACAATTTTATTGACATTGACTTTTATTGTGACTTTGACAAGTTGCAGAAAAGATGTTCCAGCAGGAACTACAATTTATATTTCAGGTATCGTATTTGACTCTGTTAAAAATAAAACTTTACCAAACGCTAAACTTTATTTGTTTGGTGCAGAAAAAACGTTTTATGGAATTTATTACGTCGGTGGGCCATACGATTCTGTAACGACTGATGCGAATGGCAAATTTTCGTTACAATATAAAGCAGAAGGCAAAAGTGTGGATTATGGGTTATCACTTGGAGAGTTGAATTATGGTGGTTATAATTATCGCGACAATGAGAACTATGTAATAGACAACTATTATCCAATGTTCAAATTAAACTATTCAACTAACACCTCAAATGCAGTAGCCAGAGCCAGAGAATTAAATTACTCAAAAATTCATTTAAAAGTTCTAAATAATCCTTATGACAGTTTTTATATTAGAACTTATGCTCAATATAAACCAATATTGATTATAGGACAAAGCATTGACACTACTGTTGTTTTAAGACATTTACCAAATCAACTTAATTCTTTTCAATATTATACTGAAGCATACAGAGATACAATTGGACTTGCTGCTTTAAATTCAAATCCTAATGGACATTCATTTTCAATTAGGCGAATGTTAAATGATAGCTTTACAACAAATATGGACGACACAATATTTATTAATAAAACGATTTTAAATAGTTTATCTATGCCAAGACAATAATGCTGCAGCCAACATCCGTATTTGCGATATGGCTGGCTTGACCCAACAAAATCGGCTTTTAGTTCTTCTTTAAACTTTTGTTCCAGCAGACCCAACAATATTGGGCAACAGGTTATATATTTGAACTTTAAGAGCAGGTATTTGGCTTTAGTTATCGGCTGACCCAGCGCTATTTTCAGCCACATCCCAAATACCGACTCGTTGGCTGCAAGGCGCACAGACCACGTAAACATTAAAATCAATAAACTATGGATACAATAGAACTTTTGATATCTGCAATTGAACAGAAAAAGCAAGTTAGTTACGAGTACGACTCACCTGGAAGAGCTGTAGGCGTGAGAATTGGTAATCCTCATGCTATATTTATTTCTAAAGCTGAAAATGTAAATATTGACATCTACAAAACCGATGGAGTGAAAACAGACCCAACAAAACCTTTGCCTGCATGGAGACAATACAAAATCAAAGACATAAAAAATGTTGTAATTCTTGACAAAGGATTTTCAACTGCTGACGGATATAATCCTACTTCAAAACAATATGCAAGAGTTTTAGCTTTAATATAATGAGTGTTCAATATCAAAAGGAAATTTTTTCAAATGGTCGTGTAAAGTTATTCATAAACTTTACGGGTGTAAGCCCAAGTAATGTTACGAATAAAGACGATTTGTCGCTTTCTGTTTTTGCTATAAACCGACAAAACTTAGTTTCAATATTTTCGGAAACGCTAGCATTTGACCAAATACAAGAACTTTATAATCATTTGAATAGTGTTTCAATTATAAGAAACAATGGGAAAACTCATACTAAAGAGTTCATAGAAGTTACGGATGATATTGCAGACATACTTGCAATTGTAAAAACTGTTAATAGCAAACTTGTAAAGTCTATACTGGACAAGGTAAATGAAGATGAAAAATTAGCGTTAGTTTTAGAAGCATTGAGCGAAAGTGAAATACAAAATCTACATGCCTCAATACGACAAACCAATCATAAAAAATCTTTATTCAATCTTAGACAATTGCTTGAACTTGAAGAAACAACAACAATAACAGACAGTATTAAGTTACATGAAAACCTCACTGAATATCTTGCAGGACAATCCGAAAAAATATTTCAGAATTGGATCGAAAAAAATATTTGGACATTAGGTATTGACTACATTAAAAAACATCCAGCACGACAAATTGGGATAAATTCGGAAAGCGATTTAATAATGGAAACGACTGACGGATTTATAGATTTGATAGAATTAAAGCGACCAAAATTTGAATTGTTTGACTACGACACAAGCCATAAAAGCTACTATCCTTCAAAGGAACTGTCAAAAGTTATTGGACAATGTATGCAATATTTAAAGGTACTTGAAGACTATAAATTAGTATTAGAAAAACAACATAAATTCAAGTTATTAAGACCAAGAATTAAAATTATTGTTGGACGGACACATAAATTTACTGACGAACAATTTGAAGCATTGAGAATGTTAAATTCAAGCCTTAACCATATACAAGTAATTTCATACGACTATTTGTGTTTGTGTGGCGACAATATAATTTCTTATTACAGCAGACAACTTAAACAAGCAATTGAGAAAAAATCAGACGAAGTTCTGCCGACAATCTCATAGACTCAAAAGCCCAGCAGCCAACATCCGTATTTGCGATATGGCTGGCTTGACGGAACTCACTCGGCTTTTAGTTCTTCTTTAAACTTTTGTTCCGGCTGACCGTACAATATTGGGCAACAGGTTATATATTTGAACTTTAGAGCAGGTATTTGGCTTTTGTTATCGGCTGACTCAGCGCTATTTTCAGCCACATCAGCAAATACCGACTCGTTGGCAGAAATTTTTGACATATGCCTTATCCGATAGAAAATAAATTAGTTGTTGCAGTTTCCTCAAACGCTTTGTTTGACTTGGAGACAGAAGATACTATATTCAAAAACGAAGGGTTAGAAAAATATAGACAGTTTCAACTCGACCATAAAAATAAAACTTTAGAAAAAGGTTTAGCCTTTCCTTTTATTAAACGATACTTAAACATTAATAAAGTTTACAAACTTGAAACACCAGTTGAGGTAATCCTTCTTTCTAAAAATAGTCCAGAGGCAGGTAATAGAATTTTCAAATCTATTCAAGAACACGGACTAGATATTTCACGAGCAGCTTTTACTTCAGGAGGAGCACCATACAGATATATTCCAGCTTACAACATTTCACTTTTTTTATCGACAAATGAAAAAGATGTGATAAATGCAATTGAATCACGATATGCAGCAGGACGAATAATTAAAACAAAAGTTACTGATGACAATGACGACACTGAATTAAGAGTTGCATTTGACTTTGATGGTGTAATTGCTGATGACCAATCTGAAAAAGTATTTCAAGCAACGCAACAACTTGACATTTTTCATAAACACGAAACGGAACATTTAACCGAAGCTCATAATCCAGGACCTTTAGGCGACTTTTTCAAAAAACTTTCTGCATTACAAGGATTAGAGGCAAAAAAAGCATTAAACAATCCAGACTATAAAAGAATATTAAAGACAGCTATTGTTACTGCAAGAAATGCACCTTCACACGAAAGAGCGATAAACACTTTAAATGAATGGGGCGTAACAGTGGACGAAATGTTTCTACTTGGTGGAATTGAAAAGAAACGAGTATTAGAAATTTTAAAACCTCATCTTTTCTTCGACGACCAAATGACACACTTAAATCCAGAATTAGAAAATATTCCATTAGTTCATATCCCTTTTGGTGTGACAAACAAAAAGAAAGAATAAAACTTCTGCCAACATCAGTATTTGCAATATGGCTGGCTTGACGGAACAAACTCGGCTGTTAGTTCTTTCTTTAGCTTTTGTTCCGGCTGACCGTACAATATTGGGCAGTGTATTATATATTTGAACTTTAGGAGCAGGTATTTGGCTTTAGTTATCGGCTGACCCAGCACTATTTTCAGCCACATCCCAAATACCGACTCGTTGTGCACTATGCTGTTTGATACCCTGAAAATTATGAAACAACAATTGACACTTTTTCTTTTAATTACTATCATTGGCTGTGGACAAACCAAAGTCAACACAGATAAGACTGTTGAACCCACTATGGAACTATTTAATGCATTTGATAAAGACAATCATTTACAACCCCATTTTGATAAAACTAAGTTTGACACTTTACATGGTTGGAAATTTGGATGGGCAGTTTTACAGCCAATTAACATTGCAAAAGATGATGAAGATGAGAAATTGCTATCAAGAAGACTTACACCAGGACAAAAAGCACTTTACTTCATTTGGTATTTGGACGCGCAAGTGACTAATGGTGGTTTCATACAGTTTTATTGGAATGACTATCGTAAATATTTACCGCCAATAATTGATGGACTTAAATTGATAGGAGATACTTCAATGATAGTATTAGTTGAAAAAGTAGACAAAGCATACTTAGCAAATGAAGATAGATTCTTATTGCAAAAACAAAAAAATGATATTGAGCCTTTGTATGACAGTTTAAAACATTTTGATGACTATGATAAAATATATTACCAGTCACACAACAATACAATGTTACTAATTGAAAAGTATGCAAGAAAGAATTCAACCGAGTTTGTAATATTCAAATAATCTATAGTGGGAACAATAGCACAGCACACAACATCCGTATTTGCAATATGGCTGGCTGGACGGAACTCACTCGGCTTTTAGTCCTTTTTTTAGCTTTTGTTCCGGCAGACCCAACAATATTGGGCAGTAGGTTATATATTTGAACTTTAAGAGCAGGTATTTGGCTTTTGTTATCGCTGACCCAGTGCTATTTTCAGCCACATCCCAAATACCGACTCGTTGCCTGCAAGTTTAGCAGGACACCTAATAACAATCAAACCATTTTGAAAATGACAATAAAATCAAAGCAGCTTTTTATTTTAATCGGAGACGATATGACGGGTAAAACAACTCTTCAAAAATTACTCATTGAGAAAATTTGTGGACAGACTTATGACCGTTTGCCGACTAATCTTCGTTTTAATATAACACACCCTGAAATAAAACGTAAGTATCAAAACATTTCATTTGCTAATAGAAGTTATCAAGAAAAAATTGACGAATATGGAACTGTTGACGAATACTTTCAAAATCATTTTAGTCCAGCTGACATTAGCATAATTTCTTCGCATCTTGACATTGGACATATAACTGAAATGATACGAAATGGTAGACAACGCTTATATAACGTGACGGGAATATTTTTTAGTAATTCTATAGACTCAAACCAAGTTGTAAATTCTCAAATTTCACTTCTTGAATGGGAGGAAAGATTGGTAATAGAAAATGTTACTACAGAAGACGAAAGGACTATTAACAGACAACTAAATGCTATTGCAGACAATTTCGTGGTATTTATCTCAAACAGAACCAGCGTTTCGTAAGACAAACCTGCAGGCAACATCCGTATTTGCGATATGGCTGGCTTGACGGAACAAATTCGGCTTTTAGTCCTTCTTTAAACTTTTGTTCCAGCTTGACACTATAATTTGGGCAACAGGCTATATATTTTAACTTTAAGAGCAGGTATTTGGCTTTTGTTATCGGCTGACCCAGCGCTATTTTCAGCCACATCCCAAATACCGACTCGTTACCTGCAATAGCAAAACAAAAATGACACCTCAAGCATTTATAAGTAGTTGGACAAACACCGAAGAAACACTATCTACATTCAGCGAGTCACGGCTTGACCGATTTAATTTATTACAGTCAACTGCCGACTTTCTTAATATAGCTGGACTACCTCCTTACTGTGAGCCCAACCTATCTTTTGCAAATGACACAGATGATGTTGTTTATGGCATTAACAGATTGACACAACAATACGACTTTGGTGAAGACAAATCAGAGTTTGACAAATACATTGTTTTTGGTTATTGTCGCGACGGAGACGCTATTGCTATTGACACAAGCGATAATGACAAAATAGTTGAACTTGACCACCAAGATTTATTTAGTTCAATGTACTTTAATAGTTCAATAGAGACGTTGGCCGACTTTTTAATTCTTTATGATGACTTTCAATCAGAAGTTTTAAAAGGTAAAGACCCAGATGACAATTTCCAATGTTTCAATTTTACAGACGAACAATTTGAAAAACTAAAGAGCAAAATGCATGTGGTGGACAGCAGAGCAATAACAGAAAGAGGCTTTTGGAAAGAGGAACTTGAAATAATGCTTTCAATCAGGAAAGAAAAATTTGAAACCCTCTAACTTGACGCTACTGCAGGTAACATCCGTATTTGCGATATGGCTGGACGGAACAAACTCAGCTTTTGAATCTTTTTTAGCTTTTGTTCCGGCAGACCCAACAATATTGGGCAACAGGTTATATATTTGAACTTTAAGAGCAGGTATTTGGCTTTAGTTATCGGCTGACCCAGCGCTATTTTCAGCCACATCCCAAATACCGACTCGTTAGCTGTCATTTTATGAACCCACTTCAATCCATATCGTCATTTTTTATGAGAAGAAAAGGCGAAATAGTTTCTTCTGGTAGACAGTATTGGTCAGATAAAGAGGTTTCCGACTTCCGAAAACGACTGAAACAAGTCATAAGGTGGACAGAAAAATTATCTACAAATTTCGATTTTGAAAACGGATTTTATGGGACAGTATTTAGACAGACAAATCCAATTATAGACGGAACCAATCTCTACAGTTTTTTTGAAGGCGACTATGCATCATGGAATCTTGATGACAATGATAATATCCTTTATGGACAACTTTTAGAGATTGCAATAAATTCTAGAGACATCATTGACGACTTCAATCTTTCAAATATTGACAATTTAGGGAGGATTATATGTTTTCAAACTTGTAGCTCGGGACATGACGGAGCAGCAATTGTTGAATGTAAACACTTTGTTGATGAAGGAGATGTTCCGCCTATTGACACATGGTTTTTTCTAAATAATAACTATTACCATAATAAATATTGTTCTAGGCAAACATTGTTTTGTTGGATACCTAAAAAATTTGAAGAAGTAATGCAAACAGCAATAAATGTTGAAGTTTTTGACAGTTACAGTTGGCTTGACAATAATGATATTCCAATGTACGACCTGATTAAAAACGACAGCTAACATCCGTATTTGCGATATGGCTGGCTTGACGGAACTCACTCGGCTTTTGTACCTTTTTTATCTTTTGTTCCGGCTGACCCTACAATATTGGGCAGTAGGTTATATATTTGAACTTTAGGAGAAGGTATTTGGCTTTTGTTATCTTCTGACCCAGCGCTATTTTCAGCCACATCAGCAAATACCGACTCGTTGTATGCCATTTATGAGACACTTCCTAATCATAACTTTTTTTTTCTTTCTGTCAACGTTTCATTCGTTTGGAGAGCGTGATTCAATTAAAAGACTAATTGCTGACACTATCCTTATTAAAAGTACAATTACTAAAGATACTTTATTCTTAAAACAAATTGAACAAACTTCTCACGACAACGGCGGTTTTGAATGGAAAATTTGGCTTCCAACATTTACAGCTTTGATTGTATTGCTTGTAACAAATCTTGTGACACTTTATAAAATCCGTATAGACACAAAGGAGTCTATCAAAAAGGAAATAATAATTTCTAAAATTAAAATTGAAAGAGAACGGCTTGAAAAGTTTTATGACCCCATATTTACAACACTCAAAAGCAATTCTGCAATTTTTAGTTCATATGGACCACAAACATTTCCAAGAGACAATGGAGTATTAGAAACAGAGGCATCTGAAGTTTGGAAGCAATTAGTTCAAAATGTAATTATTCCGAATAACAAGAAAATTTGTGACACAATTCAACAGTTCTCACATTTAATTGATACGAGTGATTCTATCGACAAATATTTAGACTATTCTGTACATTCAGAATCATTCGAGCATTTTATTAACTTTCCAAATGCATTACATAAAGCTTTTAAATATCCAACTGACTTTGTTGCCAGCGTTGAAACAATAAGAACAAAAGTGTTGCAAGATTTAAAGTTGACAGAAAATAAATTATTAGTATAATATGGGAGCAAGATTTATAGCAGGAACTGTTCAAGGCTCAACAGGACTTAAAAACTGTAAAGCTAAAAATGACACAGAGTTTAGCTTTGAATATCAATCAGCAGGTGATGAATTCAAATCATATAAAGTTTATGTGCCGACAAGAGAAGATTATGAAGTTTCCGTTGAAGTAATTGATAGAGCATTAAGCCAGGGCTATAATTTAATTGTTTATGATAGTTGGATTTTTGCAACACATTCAGGCAAAGACTATGCAGGAGTTCAACGAATTCCAATTTTTTCAGTTCCTGCTTTTATAAAAACACTCAAAAGCAGACAAAAATTTGAACGCGAATAAAGAGAAAGTACTTTCATTCCTACGTAAAAAACTGACAAATGGAAACATAGTTAAAGCATTTCTATTTGGCTCATTTGTTACAGACAAAGAAGAGCCTAACGACTGCGATATTTTCATTGTGACTAATCAGACACCATTAACAGATAATTGGAAAGAATTTTTAAATGCGGTTGCTGTTACAAAAGTTGAATTTTTAGAAAGTTTTGGATTACCATTAAATGCTTCAATTAATACAGAGAAAGAGTTCACCGAGGAATCAGCATTTAGAACAAGAATAATAACGAAAAAAATCGTCAAGATTATCTAAAACGGCATACAACATCCGTATTTGCAATATGGCTGGCTTGACGGAACTCACTCGGCTTTTGTTCTTTTTTTAGCTTTTGTTCCGGCTGACCATACAATATTGGGCAGTAGGTTATATATTTGAACTTTAAGAGCAGGTATTTGGCTTTTGTTATCGGCTGACCCGGCGCTATTTTCAGCCACATCCGCAAATACCGACTCGTTATCGGCAATGACCGCGATAAATAGCAATACGATTATGACACTGAAACTTTTAAGCATTACGATATTAATATTTTTTGTTTGTGCAGACAATTTTGGACAAGTTTCAAAAGCAAATAACTCTTTAACCCTAAAACAACAGAATAGCAAAGCTTTGCTTTCAACAGACACAAACAAAAAATTAAAAACAACAACTCAAAGTAATGACACATTAAGAAGTAGATTAAAAGGCATTTGGACTAATGGCAAGACAGAAAATGCAGTATTTGAAATCAAACAAAATACTATATATTATGTAGACGATTTAGCGACTTACAAATACACATTATTTGGAAACAAATTGACTATAATCTATCCAGACTTTTCATATAAGTGCATAATAACTTTTCATAAGGACACATTAATTATGGACTCAAAAGAATATGGAATTGCAAGCTATTGGAAATTCAAAAAATAATAGTGAATGGTTTTGACAGACAGCGAAGATCTAAGCGAGTAGAAGACCTGCATTATTTGACCGACAAAGCTTGACCTCAAAAGCAAAGACCTAAGCTAGCAGATTAGACTGAATTGCAAGACATTTTGTCTTACCCTAAAATAAGCCGACCTTACGGAGACCTAACAGCGATGTAACAGCGATAGCCTAAAAATAGGAGTGTTATTTAGCTGACAAAACGGCTGAAAATGCAGAAAAGGTCGTTCACAGTTGGACACACACCATGGTTGACAAATGCCGATAACATGGGTATTGCCGCAAGCAGGGCGTGACGGAATAAACTTCATCTTTTTCTTCTTTGCTTGGCTTTAGTTCGGGCTGGACGTTATATATTTGGCTATGGAACAAATATCAGCAATATTGCAATCACCAACAGCAGTTCCGGGCTGACCCAGCGCTATTGCCCTGCCTGCAGGCAATACCTTGCTCGTTAGCGGCAATGACCGACAAAAATCAAAGTGGATTTTTTTTAGGGTGACTAGTATTACCAATTACAATATTGATAAATAAAATACAATACAACTAAATAAATGGCAGAATTTTTAACAACTAACGGGACTTCATACCATATTGAAAATATTATAATTGGAGCAAAAAGTAAACTTGTTTTGGTTTCTCCGTATCTTCAAATATCTAAGACATTTTTTGAAAGACTAAAAGACGCTTCGAATAAGAATGTTGCTATTAAAATTATTTACGGAAAGGATGAACTTAAACCAAATGAAAAAAATTCTCTTGCCGAACTCAAAAACGTAGAGTTGTTTTATTTTCAAAATCTTCATGCTAAATGTTATTTGAACGAAAGCAAAATGGTTATTACGTCGATGAATATGTATGAATTTTCTGAAAAGACAAATAGAGAAATGGGAGTTTTAATCGACCGTAATATTGATAAAGAACTTTTTGACAAGGCTATTGCTGAAACATTTTCAATCTTACAATCTGCTGAACCCATTTTATTAAAAAGAGCTGAAAGGCAAACGACAATCCCATTTAAGACTGTTCCAAATGGACAATCTAGACCTAGTTATCAAAAGCAATTAAGAGGTTACTGTATTAGATGTGAAACAAGGATTGAATATAACCCTGAAAAACCTTATTGTGCTGACTGCTTTGCTATTTGGGTTCAATTTGAAAACCCAGACTACATGGAGAATGTTTGTCATCGTTGTGGCGAGTATGACGAGACAAGCATGAATAAGCCTCAAGATAGAAATTGTTTTAGCCTTTGGAAAAAAGAGCTCAAACACTCTACTTGACCCAAAAGCGGAAATCTTAGCGGGTAGAGTTGCAAGACATTTTGTCTTGCTCTCAAATAAGCCGACCTTGGAGCGACCTAGGAGCGATCTAGGAGCGATGATGGAGCGATAGCGTAAAAAGACAGGTTTTATTTAGCTGACAAACCGGCTTAAAATGCAAAAAGACCGTTCACAGTTGGACACACTCCACGGTTGACAAATGCCGCTAACATCCATATTTGCGATATGGCTGGCTTGACCCAACAAAATCGGCTTTTGGTTCTTTTTTTAGCTTTTGTTCCGGCTGACCATATAATATTGGCCAACAGGTTATATATTTGAACTTTAGGAGAAGGTATTTGGCATTAGTTATCGGCTGACCCAGCGCTATTTTCAGCCACATCTGCAAATACCGACTCGTTAGCGGCAATGACCAAAGCGAATTTGCATACTTCGTTTGACACAGCTTGACCACAAGACTTGACACTACAATAAAGACCTAAGCGAGTAGACTTGCATAGCTTGACACTGATTGACCCAGCAGCGAAGACCACAGCGAGTAGACCTACATTATTTAACCGACATAGCTTGACCGAACAGCGAAGAACGAAGCGGTTAGACTTACACAGCTTGACCTACTCAACTTGACCCAACATACTAGACCGTAGCAAGTAGACCGACATTATTTGACCTAC
>NZ_JBKHKJ010000050.1:0-16566 GCF_046546515.1 Parasediminibacterium schistidii
TCGGTATTTGGGATGTGGCTGAAAATAGCACTGGGTCAGCCGATAACTAAAGCCAAATACTTGCTCCTAAAGTTCAAATATATAACCTACTGCCCAATATTGTTGGGTCAGCCGGAACAAAAGCTAAAAAAAGGGCTAAAAGCCAAGTGAGTTCCGTCAAGCCAGCCATATCGCAAATACGGATGTTATGGGCAGTCGTCAATCCCAGAGGTTGTCAACTTGGGACGGTCTTCCCTGTATTTTAAGCCGTTTTGTCAGCTAAATAGAACCTGTCTTTTTACGCTATCGCTCCATCATCGCTCCTAGATCGCTCCTAGGTCGCTCCAAGGTCGGCATATTTGAGAATAAGACAAAATGTCTTGCAATTCAGTCTAGTCTACTTGCTTCGTTTTTCGCTGTCGAGATGAAGCTATGTTGGTCAAATAAGGCAGGTCTACTCGCTAAGGTCTACTAAGTTTGGTCAAGCGATGTAGGTCAAGATGCTTCGGATTTCGCTCAGGTGAAACCTTGTTACGCCTTCAATAGCTGTCTTTATATTTTCTTTAAGTATTCTTTTCTGCTTGTAATCTTTTCTTATAATGGTTTAATGTGAGTATAAATGTCGCCAAAGAAAAAATAATAAATAGTAGCAGAGTAAAAAAGGATGATGTGTCAGCCGACTTGAAATAAATGTCTATATTTAATGCAATTAGCAAGTAACTTATAAGAATAATACCAATGATACAAATGTCGTCATATTGAGTATTGAATTTATTTAAAGCTGAAATAATGTAAAATGTCATACTGGCAAAAAAAACTAAACCATATATAAAATCATTCAATCCATCTAACATACAAATGTAAAGATAGAGTCCAGCTGGAATTGCAAATTTGTTTCCAGGTAGCAGCAAAATAAATGCACTAACTGCTGTTCCAATTTTGCCAATTTTTAATAACTTTTCAGCAATCATCTAGTTTTATTTTAGTCTACGTCTAATAATGCAGGTCTAATCGCTTAAGTCTTCGCTGCTGAGTCAAGCTTTGTCAAACTAACTAGGTCAATTCGCTTCGGTCTTTGCCGATAACGAGTCGGTATTTGGGATGTGGCTGAAAATAGCACTGGGTCAGCCGATAACAAAAGCCAAATACCTGCTCTAAAGTTCAAATATATAACCTGTTGCCCAATATTGTACGGTCAGCCGGAACAAAAGTTTAAAGAAGAACCAAAAGCCGAGTTTGTTCCGTCAAGCCAGCCATATCGCAAATACGGATGTTGTGTGCATACCCAATCGCAGGGTGTGTCCAGCAGTGAAAAAAGAAGTGCAGCCTTTATTAGGCTGCATTTCTTTTAAACTAATAATTCGGTAAATTGCCTAATGCAATTTTTAGTTACGGATATTAGTTCTCTTTTAAAGCTGCATTAATTCTTTTTCGATAACTTTCAATTTGAGGGTAAATGTGTTCCTCTATAAATGCAATAAGAGTAGCACTGTCCTTTAGGCTAAATATTGTTTGTTTATCTTGTTCTAAAAATCTCCTAAATGGTTTTAAATATTCCCAAAAAATCTGTGGTGGCCCAGCTTTCAACTTTGTAATTATCCCCTTCCCTTTGAAATTAATCCTTAGGTCTTGGCTAAGATTATCTTCATCATGATTTTTAATTTTTTCTCCATTTGAAACTAGAAAAAAACTAATGTAAAAACCATCAGAATCCTCGTTAATTTCATACATCAGTTGTTTGCCATCTTGAAAGTTATATATACTATCAACTTTTACTCTTTCCTTAATAGTATTGAAAAATACTTCTTTAATACTACTACGGAAGTCATTATAAGATTTAGTAATTACATCTATTGACTCATAAAACTCTGGATTGTTGGCAATAAGATTTTTTACTTCTTCTATCATTTTATTTGAATTTGTTGGTAGTGTAAAGTTGTTAATAATTTGAATGTATTGCGATAGTATTTCATTGACTTTGATATTTGTTTCAGATTTCCTAGAACAATGCTTAAGCCAATTCATTATAAAATTGTTATACGAGATACAGAAATAATCTACTCCTTCTGTCAATTCGTCTTTGGTACTTCTAGCCTCTGGTTTCTTACCAGTAATCGTCAAATAGAGCAGCAAAGCATTTTTATTATAATTGGCATACCGCAATAATTGATTTTCTTGATCCCTTGCATAGATTTTATTTTCAATAATAATTGAGTTCCCACTGGTGTCGAAAATTTCAATGTCTATCAGCCCACCTTCGTTATAAGAATCATTGATGTATCCAATTGATTTTTCTAATCTTATTTTGACATTCTTTGTATCTATTTTTAAGGCATCAGGCTTTATCCCTTCTTTCATTAGATAATCAATAAACAGAGTTAAAAATTCATCTTTAAATCCATGCCTTCCTTTAGGATTAAGTAATTCCGAAATGAAATTTGAATGTAGCCTTACTTCATTGGAGGACACTCCTAATATATCAAAAATATTAAATCTAACTCCGCTTTTGTCTATTTCTTCCTCATTCCTTTTTATAATCGCATTTACTTCATTTAAAGACTTCTGTATTTTTTCAATAAGCATAATTCCTTATTTTATAATCAATTGAATTGCTTGAGTTTTCTTATCAGCGGTTGTAATTGTAACTATATAAATACCTGCTGGTAATGCGCTTACTTTTATTGCAGGGTTTGTAGCATCTGTATAACTTTCTGTTACTACTCTGTTTCCAATAATAGTATTTATCTGTACTTCTGTTACATGGCTACCAATTATAGTTACAATATCATTTGCTGGGTTGGGGCATAGGGCTATTTTTGACTTGGTTGAATTAAATATAATAGATACTGTTTTGCTGTAGGAATAACTGCCATCCTTGTCTATACTTTTAACGCGATAATAGTTGAGACCAGGAGTAGGAAAATTATCAGTAAACTCATAGCTATTTGTCCCACTTCCTTTGGCTTTAATATTATCAATCTCAATAAAATTTGTTCCATCTAAACTGCTTTGAACTACAAAACTGCTATTATTTAACTCAAATGCTTCCCAACTTAATTTTACAGATTTACTATTAATAGCTGCTGAAAAATTAATCATAGTAACAGGCAAATTATTTGAATAACTATATATCCAAGCAGCACCAAAGTTACTACTATCACCAGAACCAACAATAAAAGCTGTACTACCATCTGCACTTAGTGATACATGAACTCCTTGATAAGCAATACCCACTGAACCCAAGCCCACCAATTTACTTGTTGGTTGTGACCAGTTCCCACTTGTTCTAGTAAATACCCATGTGGCACCTTTAGAATTATCTGTATAACCTCCAACAATAGCAGTATTACCATCTGCACTTAATGAAACGGATTTACCTACACTACTAACATTCGTGTAAACACCACCAACACCACCTATACTTCCATTGCCTATTAATGCTGCTCCTTGCTGAGTCCAAATGTTTGCTGTACGAGTAAAAACCCAAGCTGCACCTTGATAACCTTTATACCCAAAACCACCAATAATAATCGTGTTGCCATCTGCACTAATTGATACTTCACCTGCATAGGAACTAGCAAAATTTTCTGAACCAACTAGTTTAGTACCTTGTTGAAACCAACTATTACTACTTTTATAAAATACCCAAGCAGCACCTGTTTGGCTATCATCATCAGGACCTCCAAGTACAGCTGTATTACCATCAGCACTTAGTGCAACCGAAGCACCAATAGAACTTGATTGACCTTGCCTATCAGAGCCAATAAGTTTATTGCCATTATAAATCCAATTGCTGCCAATTCGTGTAAATAGCCAAGCAGCCCCAATCCCTTTATTATCCCCAGCTCCCCCCTCAATTAAAGTGTTGCCATCTGCACTTAAAGCAACTGAAGAGCCTTGCCCCGAACCTTGTAAAGAAGACATTGGAATAGCACCTTGTCCGATTAGCTTATTACCTTGTTGTGTCCAAACTGTATCTTTTCTTGTAAATATCCATATTGCCCCATTGCCATGATCATCATCTGAGCAACCAAATGCGGCAGTATTGCCATCTGCACTTAGTGCAACTGCACCGAAGGGAATCGCGGAATTGTATGGAACAAATCCTTTTATTATGGGTACATTACATTTTTTTATCCATTGATTTCCACTCCTAAAAAATGTGTAAAAACTTCCTCCCTTACCTTTACCAGATGTAATTGCTATATTACCGTCGGCACTAACTGCAACTCCAGATGTAATACCACCTAGACTAACTAACTTATTTCCGATTTGTGTTTTAGGATATTTTGTTGGAACTATAGTCATAGGATTGAAACTATTTACAGAACCCGCAGTCGTTACTACTAATATCGTAGAACTTTTTGTATATGGCATTACCATAACTACTAATGTATCACTACTATTTGAAATTGGAAGACAACGAATACCGCCAATTGAAATAGAGTCTAAGTTATCAAAGTTACTACCAATAATTTTTATCAAAGTACCCACACAACCTGAAACTGGTGAAAAAGATTTTATAACTGGTAGCTGAGCTTTTACGTTTGTTATAACAACGAAAATAATTACTAAATAGATGATTAGATACTTGAAATATTGTTTTAATACTTTTCCCATTTATTGTTTTATTTATTTACCATTAGACATTAAGGATACACTATCCTATTCATAATGGAATTATTTTAAGAAATAAAATTAGATTCGCCACTATACAAGTGGTCAGAGAAAGCAATAAACTATGGGGGATGTATTAGCGTAGCGGAATACGCAAAGATTTGCTTTAACCCACAAGCTAAAGTCAGTTTTTTGGGCGCTTCTTTTAATTTTGTCATCGCTCACCGAGCCGTGAGTTTTAAACCTAGTGCAGTCAGTCGCACACGGGTTGCACACAACGAGTCGGTATTTGCGGATGTGGCTGAAAATAGCGCCGGGTCAGCCGATAACAAAAGCCAAATACCTGCTCTTAAAGCTCAAATATATAACCTACTGCCCAATATTGTACGGTCTGCCGGAACAAAAGTTTATGGAAGGGCTAAAAGCCGAGTTTGTTGGGTCAAGCCAGCCATATCGCAAATACGGATGTTGTGTGTTGCTTCCTTTCGCTTCTGTCCATCCGCTTTGGGTCGAGCTGCTATCAGGTCGGCGGCTACGGATTGTCGCCACAAACCTTTTCAACACTGTGATACTGCCTGACTTTCCCCTTGTTGATTTGAACCGTGGTCATTTTGTAGATTGCGGTTTGTCGCCATCGACCTTTTCAAACCTGTGATGCTGCCCGACTTTTCCCTTGTTGCTTTGAACCGTGGTCATTTTGTAGATTGCGGTTTGTCGCCACCAACCTTTTCAAACCCGTAATACTGCCCGACTTTTCACTCTTGCTTTGAATCTTGGTCTTTTTGTCGGGTTCGTTTTGCTGAGTTCGTATTGTCAACACCAACTTTTTAGACCCAAGTAATGATGTCCGACTTTTCTCTTTTTGTTTTGAACCGTGGTCATTTTGTAGGGTTCATATTGTCAACACCAACTTTTTCGATCCTAGTGGTGCTGCCCGACTTTTCCCTTGTCGTTTTAAAGCATGGTCATTTTATCGGCTTCACATTGTCAATGCCAGCTTTTTCGACCCTAATGGTGCTGCCCGACTTTTCCATTGTCGTTTTGAAGCATGGTCATTTTATCAAGTTTGCATTGTCACCACCAATCTTTTCGACTTTAGTGGAGCTGCCTAAGTCCCTTTTTTGCCAGTTTAGGGGTCGTCGGAAGTAACACACAACGAGTCGGTATTTGGGATGTGGCTGAAAATAGCGCCGGGTCAGCCGATAACAAAAGCCAAATACCTGCTCTTAAAGTTCAAATATATAGCTTACTGCCAAATATTGTACGGTCAGCCGGAACAAAAGCTAAAAAATGGACTAAAAGCCGATTTTGTTGGGTCAAGCCAGCCATATCGCAAATACGGATGTTATGGGCATTTGTCGTCCGTGGAGTGTGTCAACTGAGAACGGTCTTTTTTGCATTTTAAGCCGTTTTGTCAGCTAAATAGAACCTATCTTTTTAGGCTATCGCTCCGACATCGCTCCGACATCGCTCCGTGGTCGGCATATTTGAGGATAAGACAAAATGTCTTGTAAAACTGTTCAGTCTTATTACTTCGGTCTTCGCTGTGTTGTTAGACAACGTGGGTCAAATAATACAGGTCAAGTCGCTGAGGTATACTATGTTGAGTAAAGTCGAGTAGGTCAAGCTGTGTATGTCTACTCGCTTAGGTCTTCGCTATCGGGTCAAATAATTCAGGTCTACTATGTTGGGTCAAGTCGAGAGTAGGTCAAACTGCGTAAGTCTACTCGCTTAGGTCTTCGCTATCTAGTCAAGCAGTACAAGTCAAATAATGTAGGTCTACTTGCTTCGGTCTAATATGTTGGGGTCAAGTGGTGTGTCAAACGAAGTAGCAATTGGCTTTTATTAAAATCTAATTTCTTCAATTGTCAGCGTTTTAGTTTAATCTCTTTTATTCCATCTAGGTCGTTTACCATTATTCTCCATTTTAAACATTTCGATTATAGCTCTTTCAATCGGTCTAGGAATGTCTTTTGCGTTATCACCATAAGTAACAAACCAGTGAATTTCCAAAATTGAAATTCCATCTAATTTCATTTGAATAGGAAATGTTATACTTCTTCTGTCGCCAAATTGTTTGCCAGTTAGAAATCTTCCTCTGAGCCCATCTTTTCTATGAATAATATTTCTGTCTAGACCTTCTCTCCCAGAAATGCCAACATAAACAAGTTCTTTGTTTTCAGAATAGAAGGCATACAAACCGCTGTAATCTTTTCGCGCTGGAATATTACAAACCGAACTCAAAACATCATTGATGCGAAAATGAAATCTCCCTTTGTTTTCATATTTCTCCAACTCTGCTAAAAGCTCTTTTGTTTTTCTCATATCTGTCAAAATGGGTTGCGTTTGTTTTATTATTCAAATTTCAGGTGGGTCGTCTTGTGAGCGGTCATTGCCCATAACGAGTCGGTATTTGGGATGTGGCTGAAAATAGCGCTGGGTCAGCCGATAACAAATGCCTAATACCTGCTCTAAAGTTCAAATATATAACCTACTGCCCAATATTGTTGGGTCGGCCGGAACAAAAGTTTAAAGAAGGCACAAAAGCCGAATATGTTCCGTCAAGCCAGCCATATCGCAAATACGGATGTTGGCTGCTGGCATTTAGCGTGAGGCATTTCGTTTTGTCATGAATTTAGAATAGGCCTCGTCGCCATCAAAGCAATTTGTCCCACGTTTGGTTATGAATTTTTCTTTTAGCCAATTTTGCAATTTCGTTGTGTCCACTTCAAATGTTTTTGACTTGTCTTCTACCTTTCCTTTATCAAGAAATTGGTTACAAAAATGAATGTAGTATAAAAGACCATACCCACCGATAACAAATGGTGATGAAAGTTCTATAATTTCATTCTTTCTCCAAAGGTCTTGATTTATATAAATGCCTTTTTCATCTTCATGTTTCTTAATGTTGTCAATATTTATATCTTCTCTTGTAAAGTAAAAACTCAAATAGCGATGATTGACAGTTATTATTTGAATGGCTTTGTCAAACGTTACTTTCTCAAAAAATCTATAGTTGTCTGGATGTTTTAAAAACCAACAATATACTTTTAAGTCAAGGTCATTGAAAACGAATGATAAAAACTCCTTCAAATTATTGCCTGACCAATAGCTTGTCAACTCGCTGAATTTATATTTTATATTTGGTCTGTCGCAATAAATTAATGGGTTTGAAAAAAGATGATTTGTTGGTGAATAATCTATGTCAATTGAAATTGGCTTTTGTGTTTTATTACAATTTGTGCAAGTGGTTATAATCTTTATTTCTCTAAAATCATAAGTCTGCAATCTTATAATGTATTCAAATTGAACTTTAAACCATTCATTTTTACAGGTACATTTTTTCTTTTTGGGAAATTCGTTTTGTATAAGGTCATACCAATAATCTAAGCTGTCAAGAATAAGGTAGTTGTCGTCATTTTTAGTCGTCAAAAGCCCAACACCATGCTCTTTCAGAAGGCGAACTTGAAATTCATCTTCTCTTTTGTCTGATGTAATATTTTTTAATATTCCTGTTTGCATTGAAGTGTTCGTCCGTGCTTGCAGCCAACGAGCAAGGTATTGCCTGCAGGCAGGGGCATAGCGCTGGGTCAGCCCGGAACCGCTGCTGGTGATTGCAATATTGCTGATGTTCTCTCCATAAGCCAAATATATAACGTCCAGCCAGAACTAAAGCCCAATAGCAAAGAAAAAGATGAAGTTTGTTCCGTCACCCCCTGCTTGCGGCAATACCCATGTTATCGGCCGTTTTGTCTATGCAGGGTGTCCTATCCTTTGTTTTGTCGAACCCAGCCTGTGTCGACCTGTGAACGAATTTTGTCAACCAAAAGCTTGTGTCCAGCTGTGAACGACCTTTGTCAAGCCACAAAGTTTATGAAAAAGTAAAACTTTTTGAAAGCCTAAAGCATGCCTAAGGCCTCCTTTTGTGCTCTTTTCAGGGTTATTTTTTTAATTTTCAATTTTTAAGTTGTTGATTTGATGTAACTCATTGATATACAGTTGTTTTATTCATTATTGACGAAGGTTTTACAGTGATTTAATGGTGATTTATCTTGTATCAATGGTGATTTGTCTTGTATCAATGGTGATTTATCTTGTATCAATGATGATTTATCGTGTATAAATAATGATTTATCATGTATTAAAACTGTTTTTTTTAATGTTGCCAAGTCTGCCTCTTGGTAAACTGCCGTAAATTAGCCTACCGTCAGGGATAGTCCAAAAGTAAAATCCTATATGGGGGCATATTTCCCCCATGAGCATCCCAAAATTCCCCCATATAGGTTGGGGACAAGTGGGACGAGAGGAGCTTTGTCAAGCTGCAAGTAGTGTCAACCTGTGAACTATTTTTGTTCCCCGAAGTGCCTAGTCGGGTTGGTGCCGCAGGTTTTGCCAAGTTGCCTTTGTCTGCTGTTTGGGATTGTCCAACCAGTTTTGATGTGTCTTATTTCCCCAGTCTTATAAAGTATAAATGTGTTTTGTTTGTCGCTGATTGTTACAAAAGTAGGGTGCGAAAATGGCCGATAACGAGTCGGTATTTGCGCATGTGGCTGAAAATAGTGCTGGGTCAGCCGATAACAAAAGCTAAATACCTGCTCTGAAAGTTCAAATATATAACCTACTGCTCAATATTGTATGGTCAGCCCGAACAAAAGTTTAAAGAAGGACTAAAAGCCGAGTGAGTTCCGTCAAGCCAGCCATATTGCAAATACGGATGTTAGCTGCTGGGCTATTGTATATTTATCTAAATGTTTGCAACAAAATTTGAGTTACGCATTTCTAAGCAAAGAATACATTTCCAATAATTCGAGCCATAAAGTGCTCCGAGCTTCATTAAATCTCTATCAATTTCTTCATTTGCAAAATCATCTCCAAACTTTGTTTTGAAATCCTTCATCTGAACAAAATATATAGTTGCTTTCTTTTCAAGACGAACTTTTAATTTCAAATCAACAAAATGGTTGTTTACAATAGTCGTATGAAATTTTGGGATAATTGAAAATTTAGAAGTAGGGATGTTATTGACGTATGTTATTTGACAT
This sequence comes from Parasediminibacterium schistidii, assembly GCF_046546515.1. Classification (NCBI taxonomy): domain Bacteria; kingdom Pseudomonadati; phylum Bacteroidota; class Chitinophagia; order Chitinophagales; family Chitinophagaceae; genus Parasediminibacterium; species Parasediminibacterium schistidii. The sequence continues at coordinate 9,639 of NZ_JBKHKJ010000050.1, forward strand.
CTAAAAAAAGGTTCATCGGGTAGTTTGTCAAACATAGGATGGAAGTAATTCTTTTCTTCTCCTGGGATGTTGTCACTTTTAATTTCATTACAAAGTCCACAAATTGGTATCAAATTTTTGTGCAATATTGAGTACTCAGGAAAATGTTCTTGAGGTAAGAAATGGTCTATTTGGTCTACGTCTCCAATACCACAACTAACACAACAGCCGGCTTGTGTTTGTAACAGAGCTTTAGATATTATATCAATTATCTTTTTAGCAGTTGTAGTTTGAGAACCATATAAATGCTTTAATGCTTTTTTTTCATCATCAGTAAAAGTTGTTTTTATCAATCTTTGATTCAACTCAATCTTTGCATAATCGGAATAGCGCGTTTTAATTTTAGCTTTTAATAGTTGTAAGATAGTTTTTACGCTGCCGCTATATTTCTCTGTTATTATTGTATCAATATCAGCAGAAGCGTCTCTTTCAGGGCAGTTTATATTAAGCATCTCCAAAATTTTTAAGGTTAAATCTTGCCCCTACAGAATCTATCAAACTTAAGTCGTTGTATTCATCACCCAATTCATTCTTTGAACTGTGAATAGACTTTAACTTTTCAACATAGTAAAGGTTATTCTCTGAAAACCCAAATATCTCTTCTGTTAGTTTTGAAAAATGTTGCCCGAAACTTTCCATAGACAACTCATGAAGCTGCCGAACACCATTAACCGAGTTCATCTTAATTACATTCGTACTTGGTATATTCTGTATAAATATTGGTGAATGGGTTGATAGTATAGCGAAAGAATCAAACTTATTTAGGATATAATCAAGGCATTTGAAGAGTGTATTTTGTCCATTAGGGTGTAAGTGTGTTTCAGGTTCATCAAAGAGTAACACAGAGTTTTTGTCAATAACATCAATAATTTGAGTGAAAGACATTGTCATTATTTTTTGTCCCGAACTAAGTTTTTTGAATGAAGGCATTATTTTATTTCTATCAGCTAAATAAGTGTCCAACTGATTTAAATATAAAATATTCATACATTCTTCCCAAAAGAGAAGTAAACCTGCTTGTTTGATTCGCTTAAAACTCGTGTAGAACAGATCGTTAATCTCCTCTTTGGAAAGCAAATCGTCTTCTCCTCTGATACCGCAGTAGAAATAACTGAAAGTTCTTTCGTCACTTTTAGGTCTGTAGAAATCATCAAATGTGCTGTAAGAAACTGCAATAATTTTACTGAATGGTGGTCTTGGTGAAAGCCGTGTATGACTTTTTTTAATACCACTAAGACTTGTTGCTAAATTGGCTAGTAGAGTTGTCTTTCCAACACCATTTCGCCCGATAATTCCAATTATTCTGTAAAGCCCCATTAACTTTCTAGAAAATTTAAAATAAACTGTGCCAAAAGGTGTTGGGCTACTGCCAGTCTCATTGTATGCAAAAGAGAAATTACTTAAGTCATTATCGTTCGTTAGGATTTTTCGACCTTCTTGATATGCTCTTTCTGCATCACTATATCTCCTTAATGAATTTATCATCCCTGCATTGTCAGCAAACTTCTCTCGCAATACTTCATTATAGTTCACATCATTTAAAACGGCTAATACATCATGTCCAAAATCAAATGAGTTGATTGCTTCATAATCCTTTACATTTTGCCAAAGTGAGCAGAATTTATCTGTTAACGAATCAAATTCCTCAGGTAGTTTTGTTTTACTAGAAGTTTCATCAAGAATTTTGACAAATCCTTCATGTAGAAGTTTTCTATTTTGCCCAAAAATCGCAGCTCTATAATTTGTTTCATAAGTAAAATAATCATCCCAATTGTCTCTCTCGAGAACAATACATGGAATTGTCATTCCTTTTTGGTGTCTAGGAATTCCTCTACGCCACGAAACGGTATTGTCACAATATACTTTCATATTAAAGTGTTGGGTAGTTTAGTCATAATGTTGACCATCTAAAGTTCGATGTCTCCATGCCTTGCAGCTAACGAGCAGGTATTTGGGATGTGGCTGAAAATAGCGCTGGGTCAGCCGATAACAAAAGCCAAATACCTGCTTTAAAGTTCAAATATATAACCTACTGCCCAATATTGTTGGGTCTGCCGGAACAAAAGTTTAAAGAAGGACTAAAAGCCGAGTGTGTTCCGTCAAGCCAGCCATATCGCAAATACGGATGTTGTGTGCATACCCATTAGCAGGGTGTGTCCAGCAGTGAAGAAAGAAGGATGCAGCCCTCAACGGCTGCATCCTTCTTTTAAAGTCAAGTCCTACTTGTTTATCAATAGTTTTTCATTGTAGCTACCTGTATTTGTCTTTAATTGCACACCTTTCACAACCAGTTAAAACTTCCTAACAGCCCTTACGCAATATTTAGAGTATTCATAAACATCCTGATACTGCATACCATCGTTAAGATTTTGCCCCCAAGCAAATGTTGTACCATTTTGAGTGCTTTCTGTACTGCTCCAATAGATAGTAGCCCCTTGTATACCACCAACTACATTATTATTAAGATATATCAATTCCAATTCGTTTATTGATGGAAGATACCAATCGCTAAACCCCCCACCTCTGTAATTACGGCAAATGGATGCAGCGTTATTACCATTTCCCAATACTGCTATTATCTTATCTGTATTGGTTCCTCCTGAACCTTCCCCAGCAAAAATTGCACCTGTAATAGTTGGATGATAGCTAGCATCTGAACCGCTATTAGGATTCCAAGCCGTACTTCTGCTTTGATCACTAGGTGCTACAACAATTCCATGTTGTTTTGCGTAGTCTAGTTCTATAATAATACCCCCATATGCAGTATCGCCAATATTTATATTTGGAGTAATTGGGGCATTTTTTGTAGTAAAACTTATCTGTGTACCATAACTTAATCCATTACTATTTTTCGCATATGCCCTTACATAATAAGTAGTGTTAGGAAGTAAGCCAGTAATAATACTCGGAAATATACCAGTACCTATACCATCATTCGTTTTTAAAGAAAACGATGTTGTTGGATTAGGGGAAGTATCATAACATACACCACGGGCAGTAATAGCAGCCCCTCCATCAGAAGTTATATTTCCTCCTGATTGTGCAGAATTAATCAAGATGTTGCTTGCTGCACTCGTTTCCAATGAAGGTTTATTAATTCCTCCACCAGAGTTATTGCCACCACTATTACTATCATTACTTTTAGTGCAACTAATGAAACTGGCTATTCCAACTAAAGAAATAAATAATAAAAAATATTTTTTCATAAATTTTTAGTTTTACCTACTCTAATCCGTTTTCGGCTTTCCGTAGCTAGTTTTAATAAAGTACTAGCCAAACTTAGCAATTGATAAATAATATAGTCTACTCTTCAAAAGTGTTAAGAGAAAGAAATAAATTAAGGAGGGTTTAATGTTTTTTTATAGTTAATGCAGTTTTGCTCTAGCATATTGGCTAAAGACTGTTTCTGGGTTTGTGGTTTTAATTTTATCATTGGTTGTAAAGGTTGAATGTTTTAAATCTTGTGCAGTCAGTCGCACACGGGTTGCACACAACGAGTCGGTATTTGGGATGTGGCTGAAAATAGCGCTGGGTCAGCCGATAACAAAAGCCAAATACCTCCTCTTAAAGCCCAAATATATAACCTACTGCCCAATATTGTATGGTCAGCCGGAACAAAAGTTTAAAGAAGGACTAAAAGCCGAGTTTGTTCCGTCACGCCAGCCATATCGCAAATACGGATGTTGGTGGCTGGGCTTCTATTCGCTGTCATTCAAATACTCTGGAATTACAAGTCCTTTTTTAAAATTTTCGATATTTGAGTGATTATGGTTTTTGTCGTACCATTTCTTGAACGTAATACCTGTGAAAATAAAAGTTAAAAGTAAAAACAAGTTGCCAATTAGAAAATTAGCTTGGAGATTTTTGTATAGTGTTATAGAATTGTTGATATTCCAATTACTTTTCCACAATAATAATAATATGCAAATTACTAAGCCCATTGACCAAATTATTAATTCTACTATTGTTCGATGCCTCCATTCTAAAACTTGATTGTTAATGTACAAATCCCTGTCTTTCTGCTTTTGTTTTTGTTTGTCTTTCTTTTGTTGATTTTGTATTTCAGATAATCGTATTTTTAAATCTTCTATTTCTGAATCTTTATCATTAGTAATTTTTGAAGTTGTAAAAATTTCGTTTTCAAGTTCACTTTTTTTGGTTTTCAATTCTTGTCTTGCTTTGTCAAGACTTGCAACTTGCTTTTCAAATTTTTGAAAAAGGTTCTCAAACTTTTGAATTCTTTCATTCTCGTCAGTTTCTTGAATTTGTGCTTCTTCCTTGATTCGTCTTGCAAATTCAGCTTGATTTTTTTGAGCTAACGCATTTAAGTCATTAATATTTTTAAGTTGCCTGTGAGATATTCTTGATGATATTAAAAGAATGTCTTTGTCTGTGATTAGTTCTCCTCTGTACTTTTGAATATTTTCGTCTAATTCTTTTATAATACTTGCTTTAGGCAAAGAACTATTTAGTGTAAACGCAACAATTGAAGAAAGCCCAATGTCAATTAATTCGTTACTATTGATACTTTGTGTTAGACTGGGATTTGCTAACCATAAAATGTTTAATAGTTCGTCTGCTCTAATAGTCTCAGATTGAAATTCATTATTTTGAATATTATCTCTTTGTTCTTCAGTGTCGTGTGTTATTGAATTATTTACAAACCAACAGTTTACTTTCTCGAACTCTTTAATTTTCTTACCCCTTTTTTCTCTTACATAATACAATACTGTAGCATCGTGTAATGCTGCATAATGTGACGTTCTGAATTTTTTAAAGTTTTCATACTCAAAACTATGTTTTGCCTTGTTTTTATATTTTTCAGTATGTGGCAAAATGCTAATCCCTTTTGAAGAAAATGTTGTTTCTAAATTATCGACAATTCTTTCTAAATCATTTCGGTTTAACTTTCTTCTTTCACAGGCGTTATAAATATCCTCGGGGTTTACTCTCTTTGACAACACAGAGTGTGAGTAGTATTCTGCTTTTTTTTGTATTAGTCCTCTTGTTTCATCAATTGTGTCACTTAAAATTGTGAATTTGTATCCTAAATTCTTACAAACTTCAATTAATTTGTTACAAGAATGAGTCGCCTCTGGTGTGTTAAGGTCTAATAAGCTGATTAGGAAATTTGTATCAAATACTAATTCAACATTTTCGTTTAAATTATCTGTTTTATATTCCAAGTAGCTGGAAATGATTGAACCTAAATAGATATTTCTTATTATTTCAAATACGTGTGGGATTTTTCTAAAAAACTCGATAAACTGGGCCTCAACTGTATAATCTTTACCATTTGAATGACTTGAGTTTGACAAATATTTAGAAATTGAAACTTTGTTTTTGTCGATAAAATCAAAAATTGTAGTTTTCTCTTTTACTTCAATATTGTTTATTCTATAAAAGTCCAAATAAAGTTTTTCAAGTGTTTCAATTTCTCTTTTACTTTCTTGTATTTTCTCCTCAAAATCTTCAAAGTAAAAGTTTTTTAGAATAAATGAACCGTCTTTATGTATTTGAAAATTACATTGACCGTCTGTATTTACCTCTTTAGCAATTTCTGCTAAAATTAATTTTAAAACGGGCAATGGAAAATCAATTGAATAAAGGTCATTCGATATTTCGTAAATTTCTTGAATAGATTTACCACTTAAAATACCTTTCGAATTAAGTTTATATAATGATCTTTTCAGTAATGGTATGAATGGGTCAATTGGTCCTTTAATTAAAGTTCCTGAATTCCTAACGTGTGCAAGTAAACTGTAAGTTATTGCTTTATTTTCTATCATTTATCTGTCTTTTCTCTATTTATTTTGGGGTTGTCAAATGGCCTTGCCACCAACGAGTCGGTATTTGCGGATGTGGCTGAAAATAGCGCTGGGTCAGCCGATAACAAAAGCCAAATACCTGCTCCTAAAGTTCAAATATATAACCTACTGGCCAATATTGTATGGTCTGCCGGAACAAAAGTTTAAAAAAGGACTAAAAGCCGAGTGAGATCCGTCAAGCCAGCCATATCGCAAATACGGATGTTGTGCGTTCGCCTTTTATGGAAGTACCCAAGTTTTCCATTTGGGTCTGTTGTCTAAATATTCATGAAAATGTTTTTGAAAGTCATAAAACTGGTTTGCGTCAGGAAGCGAATGTTCAGTCGCGTAACTTGTATATTCTTCTTTGCTGAAGAATGTTTTTAAAGATTTATTTTTCAAGTCGTAAACAATGTAGTCGTAGCTAGGGCTGATAGTATTCTGGTGAGAAACTTCTGCACAAAGGAATGGGTCAACGATTTTGTAATTTCCAATAATTAACTCGTCTTGATTTGGTTCTGTTTTGTCGAGGTCAGGATAGAAATATGTCCAAGCAAAGTCTTCACTTTGAATAGTTTGTCCATAACCAACAGGAATTTTTGAATTGTCCCCAAGTCCAGTGTCTTGCAAGTAAGAAAATGAAAAAACAAAGAGCAAAATGGAAATTATGAGATGTGTCAACAGCCAAAACCTTAGTTTCAATATTCGCTTTACCCATTGAATTTTTGTCGTCTTTGATAAAACAAGGACAATTAAAAAGAGAGTTGTTGCGTAAATGGTCGAGAAAATAATAATTTTTACGATAATCAAAAGCAATTCAAGCATTGCCATCATCATGTCAACTTAGTTTACTTTGTAAGGTTTAAATTGCCACGAAAGGTGACGCACAACGAGTCGGTATTTGGGATGTGGCTGAAAATAGCGCTGGGTCAGCCGATAACAAAAGCCCAATACCTGCTCCTAAAGTTCAAATATATAACCTACTGCCCAATATTGTTGGGTCTGCCGGAACAAAAGCTAAAAAAAGTGCTAAAAGCCGAGTTTGTTCTGTCAAGCCAGCCATATCGCAAATACGGATGTTG
>NZ_JBKHKJ010000051.1:0-16487 GCF_046546515.1 Parasediminibacterium schistidii
ATAAAACTATCATTTCATTATCAATACATTATTATAAAATTCACTTAAATTATTTAAATACACCCGAGTCTATGCTTTCATCAATTGAACTTTTTATATACTTTGTTTGGTGAACATTTTAGGCAAAATATTTAAGCGATGAAATTATTCTTTTATTAAAATATGTACTATTAAAATATTTATCCTTTTATGCCACACCCATTTGCCCATTTTATTTGTCATTTTCCCATAGATTTGTTGCCTATTAGGCACTTATGAGGGCAATACAGATGGTAGATACAAAAACACAGTATCTCAAAATAAAAGACCAGGTTACAGAAGCTATGCAAGCAGTACTGGATAGTGCAGCATACATAGGCGGCAAAGCAGTACAAGATTTTGGAGTGGCGCTCAACACATATATTGGAAGTGGATATACAATACCTTGTGCCAATGGTACAGATGCACTGCAAATAGCCATGATGGCATTGGGCTTGCAGCCAGGCGATGAAGTAATCACGCCATCTTTTACCTATATTGCTACCACAGAAGTAGTGGCATTGTTAAGGCTTACGCCCGTTTTTGTTGAGGTTGACAAAGATACTTTTTGCATCAGCCCAGAAGCTATAAGGGCAGCCATTACCCCAAAAACAAAAGCCATCGTCCCTGTACATTTATATGGTCATTCGGCGCCGATGGAAGAAATAATGCAAATAGCCAAAGAGCATAACCTATTTGTAATAGAAGACAATGCCCAAGCTATTGGCTGCGACTATACTTTTACCGATGGAACGGTAAAGAAAACAGGTAGCATTGGGCATATAGGTTGCACATCTTTTTACCCTAGCAAAAATTTAGGGGCCTATGGTGATGGTGGGGCTATTTTCACCAATGATGAAGCATTAGCCGAAAAAATTAAAATGATTGCCAACCATGGGCAAAAAGTACGCTACTACCACGAAATGGTAGGCTGCAATTCACGGTTAGATGCATTGCAAGCAGCCATTTTAAATATCAAATTAAAAAAGCTAGACGAATACAACAAAGCACGCCAAATAGCAGCAGCTTTTTATACAAAAGCCTTTTCCGGCTGTGGATGGATAACAACCCCCGCAGTTGCCGATTATTCTATGCATGTTTACCATCAATATACTATATTGCTTGATGGCCTAGATAGGGATGAACTGAGCAGCTACCTGTCTGCAAAAGGAATACCTAATATGATTTACTACCCCGTGCCTAGCCATAAGCAAAAAATGTTTGCGGGCTTTGATTTCGGCGACTTGCAGTTGCCGGTTACAGATTGGCTTACCGAAAGGGTAATATCCCTGCCTATACATACAGAATTGGATGAGGAACAATTAACTTTTATAACTTCGGCAGTACTAAACTTTAAAAATTAAGGCATAATGAAAATAGCGGTTGTAGGCACAGGGTATGTAGGGTTAGTATCAGGTACTTGTTTTGCAGAAACAGGCAACAAAGTAACCTGTATAGATATTGACCAAAGGAAAGTAACCAAGCTATCCAACGGGGAAATAACCATTTATGAGCCAGGATTAGAAAAAATATTTTTACGCAACCTGAACGAAGGCCGCTTGAAATTTACTACCAACCTTGCCGATGGCATTAAAGATGCAGCCATTATTTTTCTTGCATTGCCTACCCCTCCGGGTGCTGATGGAAGTGCCGATTTGAAATATGTATTAGGCGTTGCCAACGATTTAGGCAAAATATTGACTGATTATAAAGTAATAGTTGATAAAAGCACCGTTCCTGTAGGCACGGCAGAAAAAGTTCATGCAGCTATTGCAGCCAACTATTCCGGCGAATTTGACGTGGTGAGTAACCCCGAATTTTTGCGTGAAGGCGTGGCAGTGGACGATTTTATGAAACCAGATCGTGTGGTAATTGGCGCAAGCTCTGAAAGGGCAAGAAAAGTAATGGGCGAATTGTATGCACCGTATGTTCGCCAAGGCAACCCGGTAATTTATATGGATGAAAAAAGTGCCGAGCTTACCAAATATGCAGCAAACTCATTCTTGGCTGCTAAAATTTCTTTCATGAACGAAATTGCTCAGATGTGCGAGCGCTTAGGTGCGGATGTGGACATGGTAAGGCGTGGCATAGGCAGCGACGATCGTATTGGCAAACGTTTCCTTTTCCCGGGCATTGGGTATGGCGGTAGTTGTTTCCCTAAAGATGTACAGGCCTTAATTATGTCTGCCGAGGAAGTTGGCTACGACTTTCAAATATTGAAAGCCGTAGAAGAAGTAAACGAAAAACAAAAAACACATTTAATCCCTAAGATAAAAGCATATTTCAATGATGATTTAAGAGGCAAGCACTTTGCCTTGTGGGGTTTGGCTTTTAAACCCAATACAGACGATATTCGAGAAGCCCCAGCCTTATACTTGATTGATGCCTTGACAGCAGCAGGTGCAACCGTTGCTGCATTTGACCCAGAAGCAATGCCAAATGTAAAAAGGCAAATTGGCGATAAAATTGCTTATGGCGAAAATCAATATGGTGTTTTAGATGGTGCAGACGCATTGATTATTGCCACCGAATGGTCTGAATTCAGGACACCCGATTTTGAAATAATGGAAGCAAAGTTGAAAGCCAAAGTATTGTTCGATGGCCGTAATTTATTTGATAGCAAACAAATTAGGGAAGTGGGATATTTTTATGAAAGCATAGGAAGACCGTAATAATTAGGAATTATAAATTAGGAATGATGAATATTTTTTCATCTGAACCATAATCAAAATATTATGAAAAGAGTATTGATAACAGGCGCGGCTGGTTTTTTAGGTTCGCACTTATGCGATAAATTTATAAATGAAGGCTACCATGTAATTGGCATGGACAACCTAATCACGGGCGATTTGATGAACATTGAACATTTGTTCCCTTTGCCGCAGTTTGAGTTTTACCACCACGATGTTTCCAAATTCATCCATGTCCCGGGCAATATTGATTATATCCTGCATTTTGCATCCCCAGCTAGCCCTATTGATTATTTGAAAATACCTATCCAAACCTTGAAAGTGGGTTCTTTAGGTACGCATAATTGCTTGGGCTTGGCAAAAGCCAAGGGTGCGAGGATGCTGATAGCTTCTACCAGCGAAATTTATGGCGACCCATTGGTGCACCCACAAACAGAAGAATATTGGGGCAATGTAAACCCAATTGGCCCTCGTGGTGTATATGACGAAGCAAAACGCTTCCAAGAAGCCATTACCATGGCTTACCATACTTTCCATGGTGTAGAAACGAGAATTGTTAGGATATTCAATACCTACGGCCCTAAAATGCGCTTGAACGATGGTCGTGCATTGCCAGCGTTTATCGGCCAAGCATTGCGTGGCGAAGACTTAACTGTTTTTGGCGATGGCAGCCAAACCCGTAGCTTTTGTTATGTGGACGATTTGGTAGATGGCATCTACAAACTATTGTTAAGTGATTATGCCTACCCGGTAAACATTGGAAACCCCAATGAAATATCTTTAAAAGACTTTGCAGAGGAAGTGCTAAAATTAACAGGTTCTTCCGTAAAAATCGTTTATAAAGATTTGCCTAAAGACGACCCCAAGCAACGCAAACCAGACATTACAAAAGCACAAGAAATACTGGGATGGGAACCAAAGGTTGACAGGGCAGAAGGATTGAAAAAAACCTACGAATACTTTAAGTCGCTGCCGCCTACAGAATGGCAAAAGCAACCTAAAGAGTTTGTTAGTAGTAAATAATTTTTTTTATCGCATAATAAAAAAGCACACATAATGAAGTCTTCGTTTTAAACGAAGCCTTCATTCAACAAAGCTAAAATAAAAACCTACTTATACCAAAATCTGCAACTATCCAAAAGATTGATATTCCTAAAAAAACTACCCCCTTAAATGTTTGATGTGAAACCCATTTCTATTGGATTACCCAAATCAATTACGCAATAAACCTTTCGCGGATAATTTTTCCTTCTTCCCAATCTTGGATAGCAATTTGGACTACTTTGATGGCACCATTGTCAGCATGGTCAAAATCGAGCGACCAAACCAAAAAACTACGGTTGCCTTTCACAATTTTGCCCACCGCAGTGAAATCACGGATTGCGGTAACTTTAGACAATAACTCGTACCCAATTTTTTCATTTACAGCCTTGCCTTTGTGCGTTATACCATCCAAGTCTGTTTTTTCAAGGTCGTCGTGGTAAAATTTTTCAAAGGCTTCCATTGGTTTGCCTTCCCCAACCAAAGACACTAATTCATCTAACGACATAACGATTTGTTGTTCACTCATTTTTCTTAATTTGTATGGTTTATAAATGCGCTAAAAGTTCTTTTACAGTTACCCTGTTGTTGCTATTTGGGTTTGAATAAGGAGAGTTATTGAAATAGCGGTAGGAGATTTTTCCATCTTGCTCAATAATAAAAGCAGAGGGTCTTGGTAGATAATTTCCGTTTTTGCCATTATTGCCCACCACATCAATGTTATATTTTTTGTGTATCGTGTCCATATCAGGCGTCACTTTAAATATTACTTTATATGCTTTCGATATCTTCAACCCTTCATCACTCAATACAGAAAAAGTTGCTTTGGACTTACTTACGGTTTTTGCAACACCATCTGCGCCTTCGGGTGAAATAGCAATAACAGAAACATTTTTATCTGTTAGCAATTGCAACGAATCCTGTAAACTTTTTACAGCCTTGCTACAGCCTGGACACCAGAAACCACGATAGAACAGCACCACAACTTTGCCCTTTTGTAAGGTGTTTTGTAAACTGACTGTTTTACCGTTTTGATTCTTGGCAATAAAGTTGGGGGCCTTCTCACCCACTTTTAAACCCGTTTGTGCCATAGAAACCATTGAAAACAGCATTGCGACGAATGCGATAATTGTTTTTTTCATTTTTTTAAATTTTTGTTGTTATTAAATAAGTCGGGCACCACCGTCCACGTGGATTACCTCGCCAGTGATAGAAGCATTTGACATTAAAAAAAGCACTGCCGAAGCCACTTCCTCGGGGGAAGCAATCTTTTTTACAGGTAGTTTTTCAGCAATGGTTGCCAAAATTTCAGTTTTTTGTTCACTCATAATACCATCCCACATCGGTGTGTCGGTGTAGCCAGGTGAAACGGCATTTAAACGGATATGCGGCAGTTCCATTACCAACACACGGGCTAGCTGCTCGGCAGAAGCAGTACCCAAGCCAGAAACCCAAGCACCACTTATGGGTCTATCAGTAGAAACGCCACCTGTAAAAGTGATGGAACCCGATGGGCTTATTTTGTTGGCCACCGCCCTTACAATTCTTAAACTTCCCAGTAGCCGCGTATTAAAAGCGGCCATGTTTTCTTCTAAAACACCTTCCGTCACGCTTCCAAGTTTGGTACTGCCTGCGGCAATATAAATATGGTCTATGCTGGCAAAAGGCTTAAAAAAGTCAACTATTGCCTGTTCATCATCCACATCTAATGTCCACCCTTTTACGGCAAAACCAACGGAAGAAGCTGCATAAATCGCTTTCTTTTGGTTGCGACCGGTGAGCACAACGTTTGCCCCGAACTCATTTGCCAACTTAACTACTGCCAACCCAATTCCAGAACTGCCGCCTACCACAACTATGGTTTTGTCCTTCAAATTACTTGCTACCATATTTTTTTTTATTATTTAAAAACAAAAATAGAAGTCAATACCTTTGCTGCCTAAAAAGTAAGTACATACAATTTAGTAAGTATAACATGCGAAAGATAAATTCTACCAATCATATCAACGAAAAAGCAATCACTACCGATTGCCCCATCACTTCCACCGTGCTGGCCATTGGGGGGCGATGGAAAATAATCATCCTATGGCAATTGAAAAATGGGTCGTTCCGCTACAATGAAATAAGGAAAGCAATCCCGAACATTTCGGAGAAAATGCTGATACAGCAACTAAAAGAATTGATGAACAGTGGCTGGGTAACCAAGAAAGATTACAACGAAATCCCCCCAAGGACAGAATATAGTTTAACGAAAGTTGGAACATCTTTCATACCCATTTTGGAAAGTATTTGCGAGTGGGGAATTGCTAATAATATTACAGGGCTAAGGCAAAAAAGCGGTAGGTAGCTAGTAAAGAAAGAGGCATTTAAGAATAAATGAGGCAATTAGGCATAGGATAATTTTGAAACGTTTACCCTTTGTTACCTAGTTTTTTTTTTCAAACACATTTTATAGTAGATTTGAAAGATAATTTATCAAACCCTCACCCTACCTACTTATGAAACAAATTTTTACATTCGTTATCCTTTGCTTATTTATTTGCCAGCACACATTGGCTCAAAAAAAACCCGATCATGTGATAATTGTAATATTGGAAAACCATTCTTATAATGAAATCCATGACAGTGCTGCTGCTCCATACATAAACAGTTTATTTAACGATGCTTATGGGGCTGTACTAACCAAGTCTTATGCCTTGACACACCCTAGCCAACCAAATTATATCATGTTGTTTTCTGGTAACAACCAAGGTGTTATTAATGACAACCTGCCTACTGGCAGGCCTTTTACAACGGCTAATCTAGGGGCATCCCTTTTGCAGAATGGTTATACATTTACGGGCTATTCCGAAACCATGCCTTCTGAGGGCTTTAATGGTGCTACATCGGGTGCTTATGCGAGAAAGCATAATCCTTGGTCCAACTGGCAAGGAGCAGCCATCAATGGCATTCCAAGCACCCTCAACCAGCCACTCACTGCCTTTCCTGCTAATTTTAGCACCTTGCCCACTTTGTCTTTTGTTATCCCAAATTTGAATAACGACATGCACGATGGCACTGTGGCCACTAGCGATACTTGGATAAAAAATAATTTAGATAGCTATATCCAATGGTGCAAAAAAAACAATAGCCTTTTTATACTCACTTTTGATGAAGACGATAAATCGCAAAGTAACCAGATTGTAACCTTATTTGTTGGGCAGGATGTAAAAGGTGGGCTTTACCCGCAGCCCATTACGCATTACAACCTTTTGCGTACCATTGAAGACTTGTATGGCTTGCCTTATGCAGGTGCGAGCAAAGACTCTTCCAGCATTAAAAATATCTGGAGAACGGTTTTGCCAATTAAATTAAGCAGTTTTTTCGCAACTAAAAAAACTGGGTATAATACAATTGAATGGTTTAGTGCAACAGAGGAAAATTGTGCTTTTTTTGAATTACAAAGCAGTTTGGATACAAAAACATTTGTCTCAATAGGTAAAGTAAATGCTACTGGAAGCAATAGTAAATATAGTTTTAGCAACAATAACCTTGAACCAACTACTGTTTACTACCGGTTAAAAATAGTTGACAAAGATGGCACTTTAAGCTACAGTAATGTAATATCTGTAAATAATACATTTCCTGTGGGTAACTTATTTAAAGTATCGCCAAATCCTGCCGTGGCAACCACTACACTGTATTTTAACCATCTAATTCCTTATGCAACTATAACCGTGTATAATACAGCAGGACAAAACCTTATAAGCACCAGCTTTAAAGGAGCAGGCCTAAATAAGTATTCTTTAGCTACAGACAAGCTAAAAAAAGGTACATACCTTGTATCGGTAAAAACAGATACAGAAAATTATTGCAGCAAACTGGTTATTTCAAAATAAGTTGGTGTTTTGTGTATCATTTCAATTATAGCTAGTATTTCTATTTATCAATAAAAAAAGTCTGGCTTACTATAGGTGCTGTTTTTACCTTAGGTTCTATACTTGTACCATATTGCCATGCAACTATAGTTACCCTTACAGGATATTTGCTTTGTGGCGGTATTGTGGTAAACATTAGTTTATTGCCCACAACCTCTGCTGGGCCTTCTAGTATATAAAAAGAAACGGGCAGGCTGGCAGAAGAACTTGCTTTTAACTCCATCATTTTAGCACCTGATTTTGGGTTGCCAATTGGCTCGAAGCTGATGGCTTGTTCTATACCTTGGCTATTAGTGGCAGGTATTACCATTTCAGCTTGCTGCACAGCAGGCTTGTAGCTTTCATCGCCTGAGTGAGTAGCTGCAAAAGTAAACGTATAAGTTTTGGCATTGCTTTTTATAGTTTTATCAAAACTTACCTCAAAAATACTGTCGCTTATTTTCTTAAAAGGCCCAATTATCCTGTTTATAGATATAGCCACATTAGCAGTAGAGTGGCCTATATGGCTGCCAACTATTAGGCCTGTCCAATCTTTTAACCTTGGGCTTTCGCCAGCTACCGTATCTAAGAAGCCCGCTTTTAGTTTAAAAGTAGTGCCATTGCTGTCGGGCAAAAATGGCAGCCTTACCTGCAAGTGGCTGTTGCGTTGCTGCACCATTTTGTCATCTTGTATATAGCCTAGCAATTGTGCTTTTTTGTTGCGGTAAGCCGCTTGATACGCGTCTGTGGCCTTTGCCATTTCCTCGTCAAAAAACCAAAATGCTTCTTTAGGGTCGCCTTTGTATTTATTTACAGGTGCTGCTACTGCTTTTGGGGCTTCATTCAGCCGCCATTTATCTGCCATCCACCCATTACTGGTGGGGTCAATAGTATTCAGTACTGGATAGTTACCGTCCATTTGGTTGGTTAGCCTGTATTGCACTGCTTTTTTAATGTACAAAGCAATATAGTCAATCTTTTTTTCAGATGCGGCAAAATGCCCCTCCACTGGGCAGGCCAACATGCTGATGGCCAATAGTGGGTGCTCGGCACGTTCTTTTAAGCCTTCATTACTCCAAGTATTGGCCGCTTCATATTCTCCCATGGTTTCCAAACAAGGTATAGCATCCAATGTCCTATCTTCCCAAATATCTGGAGCAAATTTGGGGTCCCGGAAATAAGGCCATTGTCCACTAACGGAAATGGCACAAAGGGTGCGTTCTGGTTTCCACACGGCAAAATAATATGGCCAGCTAGCTGCCGCAGAATGGCCTATTGGCACAACAGGTGCAAACTTTAATTCTGTGTAGCCCGATGCTTCCGCTAGGTTATTCATGATGTTGTTGAATGTTTCGCCGGCACCTTCGTTAAACCGGAATAGATGGTCGAATGCTGGGGTTACCCATATTTCGGCAAAACCTAGTTTGCCCATCTGTTTCCTGAATTCAGGATGTTCCAGAATAGATAGTTCTTCCATGTTGTTTTGGGCAAAAACCACACCTTTTACCTTTTTGCAATTGTCTGGCACCCACAAAAAAGCCCTAGCTTCTTCTGCACCTACCCTTTCATTTTTGAATAGGGTTGACCATTGCCAGACCTGTGCAGACAATCCCACACAATAAAAACAAATCAATAGTAGTGAAAGCATTACTTTCATACGCAAAGGATAATTAACCATCGTTTTATTTTTCAGGACAGCTAATGTAAGCAGAAGGCTGGAAAAAGTGACACAAACTAAGTGTAGATTAAAGCATATAAATGAGATTTCACCCAATCATTGAAATCATTTAACCACTTTTATAGGTTACAAAAACCACCCACCCTGCACTTTATTATAAAGCATTAAAGTACCTTTAACACTATGCAAACAATAAAATCCGCCCTTTTCGCAATGATGCTAATAGCAGCACTATTTACAGTCAATGCACAGGAACCCGCAAAACCTGTGGATAGCTCCCTCCCAGTTGGCGTGTTCGATTCTGGCACTGGGGGATTAACAGTTTTGGAAGCCATATTAAAGTTAGATGCATACAATAATATTACTGGCAAGCCGGGTGCTGATGGCAAGCCCGACTTTGAAAATGAAAAGTTTGAATACCTGGCTGACCAAGCCAATATGCCTTATGGCAATTATGCCGCCGCAGGCAAAACCGATTTGCTGAAAGAGCATGTGCTGAAAAACCTAAAATTCCTGATTGGCAGCCAATACGACAAGCCCGCTGCACCCACTTGGCAGATAGCAGCTAAACGACCTGTGAAAATGGTGGTGGTGGCCTGCAATACTGCCACGGCTTATGCGCTGGGCGACATGAAGGCGTATATACAAACTTACAACCCTTCCATACCCTGCATAGGCGTGATAGATGCAGGCTCCAAAGCCGCTTTGCAATACCAACAAACCCATAAAGGCACAATTGGCGTTTTTGCAACGGCTGGCACAGTGGCTTCCAATGGCTACCAGCGCACGCTAAAACAAATGGCTGCGCAATACCTCGGTGTTGGGGATTTAAGCATTGTAAGCCAAGGAGGCGTTGGCCTAGCCGAAAGCATAGACCGTGACAATGATTATTTTAATGATACCCTAACCAAGGCAAGGAGCAACTACCGTGGCCCTTCTTTAAAAAACACCAAGCTGGCTATTGATACATCGTTGCTGCCTATATATCATTTTGACAAGTCTTACAATAAAATGCTGTGCGAATACGACCCTAAAACCAACAATTGCCTGGAAATGCAGATAAACGACCCTGCCAATTATGTGCGTTACCATTTGGTAACCTTATTAGAGAAAATGAGGAAGGAAAATACGGCACTGCCATTAAATACATTGATACTCGGCTGCACGCACTACCCCTATATGAAAGATATCATTGCCAAAGTACTTTTAGAATTATACAATTTTAAAAATGGTAATGCCTACCGCTACCGCCACCTGATGGCAGCCCATGTACAACTGATAGACCCTGCCGTAGAAACAGCAAAAGAAGCGTACTTGGCTATGCGTAGCCATAACTTGGCATCGGCAACAACAGTAAAAGCACAAAACCAATTTTTCATCTGCGTGCCCAATACTGATTTAAAGGAAGTACAACTAGAAAACAATGGCTGGTTTACCTATGCCTACAAATATGGCCGCAATGTAGGCGAAAACAAAACATTTGTGCGTACCGAGCCTTTCAGCACTAAAAACATTGCACCCGCCACTTTCCAAAGGTTTAAAACGGCTTTGCCACATGTACACACTTTGCTTACACAGCAGATAGTGGGGCTATAGATATATGCCACAAAGGTGTAAAAAAGTAATAAAGATATAGATGAAAGAATAGGTACATTATACTAAAGGTATGCGAATAGTAATCAGTTGTTATTAGTAACACATCAAGCATTCAGTTGATTATCAAGATATTTTTTTTATGCACTTTGAGAAATCATAATTCATAACTTATTTAAACAGCCTCCAGAAATCCAACCCCAAAGCATACACCATCAAACTTAGCAATAATACCATGCCTGCTATTTGTGCATACTCCATAAATTTATCACCTGGCTTGCGGCCAGTTATCATTTCTACCAATGTAAAAAGCGCATGACCGCCATCTAAGGCAGGGATAGGCAAAATATTCATAAAAGCAAGGATAATGGAAAAGATACCCGTTAATGTCCAGAAGCGTTCCCAATCCCAAACGCCAGGGAATGTATTGCCAATGCTGATTACGCTTCCAAGGCTATCGTTTGGGTTGTCTTTACCAGTAAATATCCTTTTAAGACCGGTAATATAATGCTGCAAGGTTTCTTTGCACCTTTTTATACCAATTGGAACTGCCTCTGCAAGAGAATATTTCTTTACTACCGTGCCAAACATTTTGCCAGGGTTTTCAGGTATAAAACCAATCAAGCCATCTTTCAATAAGCACCTTGTTGTTACCGTGTCTTTTCCACGCAGTATTTTCAATTCCACAATAGAGTCTTTGAACTTTGATCGTAAAGCAACCAACTGATGATAAAAAGTAATGCCAATGTTGTTCAATGCTATTAAAGTATCGCCTTTCACCAACTTGCCTTTTGTAATAACGGCTGTTTTTAAAACAGAATCTACCACCGCAGGATACCTTACCCCTACAAACGCATCCATGTTTTTATTTTTCACCAATTGTTTTGAGAGGGATGGAGGTATATTGATGTTTATTTTTTCAGCACCCCTTTCAAGTTGTATGCTTTTTGCGTCTTTCAACACAATATCTGCCGCCACAGTGCCAAAATATTCTAAAGGGCGGTTATCTATTGCCACAATATTATCCCCATCCTTTATGCCAATGCTTTGGGCAAGGCTATCTGTGCTAATGCCATATTTAAGGTTTTTCATGGGCAGTGATTCCTCGCCCCAATAAGCCGTGATGCCAATAAAGATAACGATTGCCAACAGCACGTTTACCAGCACGCCACCCGTCATGATGATGAGCCGCTGCCATGCTGGCTTGCTCCGAAATTCATGGTCTTCTGGGGGCAATTTCATTTGTTCCTTGTCCATGCTTTCGTCTATCATGCCGGATATTTTCACAAACCCGCCAAAAGGAACCCAGCCAATGCCATATTCGGTTTCGCCTTTTTTGATTTTAAACAAACTAAAACCAGGATTGAAAAATAGGTAAAACTTTTCTACCCTGCACTTGAATAACTTGGCAGGTATAAAATGCCCCAGCTCGTGTAGCACCACCAAAATTGAAAAAGAAAGTATAAACTGCCCTGCTTTTACAGCTACAGTGGCGAAATCAATTGCTAATAAAGTCATAGTATCATCATATCCGTAAACAACTAGGTAAGCCCACGGCTGTTTACTTTTTTAAAGCCAGCAAATATTGTTGCAGTGGCTTTGTTTATTAATTTTTATTAGAATAAACCTCACCCCAGCCCTTTCTGAAAGAAGAGAGAGCAAGAACAAAGAAGAGGGGGCAAAGCGAAAAACGTCATTTATTTACATCCTTATCAGCGAAGCAGTGTATGCCCTTGCCTGCCCGTCGCTGTCGAAATATTCCTGCAAAGTTGGCTTTTCTATAAATTTCATTTTAGTAAGCACATCTTCTATCACGGTGGTCATATCCAAAAAGCCTATGCGGTTTTTTATAAAGGCATACACTGCAATTTCGTTTGCGGCGTTTAATATGCAAGGCCAGTTGCCACCTTTGTTCAAAGCCTCGATAGCTAGTGCTAGGTTCCTGAACGTTTTTAAATCAGGTTCCTCAAAGGTTAGCGTATGCGGCTTTTTAAAATCGTACCTAGGAAAAGTGCTTGGTATCCTTTGTGGGAAGCCGAGTGCATATTGTATAGGCAATTTCATGTCGGGCAAGCCCATCTGCGATTTGATGCTACCATCGGCAAATTGCACCATGCTATGTATAATGCTCTGCGGATGTACAATTACTTGGATTTGGTCTGGATGCAAATTAAAAAGCCATTTTGCCTCAATCATTTCCAGCCCCTTGTTCATCAATGTGGCAGAATCGATTGAGATTTTGGCCCCCATTTCCCAATTGGGGTGCTGCAGAGCGTGTTCTTTTTTCACGTTTACCAAGTAATTTGGCTTTCTCCCTAAGAACGGGCCTCCACTTGCCGTAAGGATTATTTTTTCGATACTGTTCCTACCCTCCCCTATTAAACACTGGAATATAGCAGAATGTTCGCTGTCAACAGGTATAATGGGCGTGCGGTTGGCAATGGCTTTTTGCATCACCAATTCACCGGCTACCACCAAAGTTTCTTTGTTTGCAAGAGCAATTGGCTTGCCAGATTCTATCGCTTTCAGGGTAGGCTTCAACCCCGCAAAGCCAACAATGCCAGCCAGCATCATATCGTAACAGTCTAACCCTGCTACTTCTTCCAATGCTTTTTCGCCAGCAAAAACCTTTGTATTGGTATTTGCCAATGCTTCTTTTACCAGTTTATATTTTGTTTCGTCGCCAATTACTACACAATTTGGATTAAATTTCAATGCTTGCTCTATCAATAACTCATGGTTGCTATGAGCAGTTAAAATTTCGGCAGAGAACTTGTCTGCATGGGCGGCAATCACTTCCAAGGCTTGTGTGCCTATGGAGCCAGTGGAGCCGAATATAGCTATGCGTTTTACCATGAGGGTGCAATATAATTAAAGAAGGTAGAGATAGGCATTATAACTTTGAATAATAGAAAAAAATGCAATTTCATTAGGAATTAATAACAGCAAAGCCGCAGAGGCATTAAACGCAAAAAAGGCGCAACTGGGTGTAAAAAAAAGGTAAAACGCTACGCTTAAAGGGAGCAAAGTTTGGGCAAAGACGCTGCATTGTACACGAAAAGAAGGATTTTTCATAGCTTTTTTCATACTTAAAAGACATGTGTACACGGCCACTCTACAAACAAAGGCCACTATGGCAAAACCCATTTATCTATGATATATAACAAAGGGCTGCAAGGCATCTGCCAAAGCCCTATCATTGCCTAGCCTTGGTACTTTGTTTTGACCGCCTAGCTTGCCTACGCTTTTCATATAATCGATAAAACCATTTTTTTGTATGGTGTTGATGCGCAGGGTTTGTAGGATGTTGCCGCCAATCAAATCGTCGTAATACACGTTCTTACGCCTGAGGTTGGCATCTACTTTCAGGGCAAAATCTTTTAGGTTGTTCGGTGGGGTTTCAAATTCCACGAACCATTCGTGGTAGCTTTTGCCTTCTCCCTGCTGTATAAACGGCGCCACTGTAAACTCTACTATTTTTACGCCGTCCTCGCCTGCGGCTTTCAAAAGGGCGTGTTCTACCTCCTCGCCTATCACATGCTCGCCAAAAGCTGAAATAAAATGCTTTATCCTGCCCGTAACCACAATACGGTACGGGGCAAGGTTTACAAACTTCACCGTGTCGCCAATATTATAGCCCCAAAGGCCAGCGTTGCTGTTGATAATCAAGGCATAATTTTCACCCAGTTTCACGTCTTTCAGGCTTAGGCGGGTTGGCAGCTCGGAGAAAATTTCATTTGCCGGCACAAATTCAAAGAAAATGCCGCTGTTGGTATTCAATAATAGCCCCTCGGCATTTTGGCTATCCTGAAAGGCAATAAAGCCTTCGCTTGCCGGGAACAATTCTATGGTGTCTATCTTCCGCCCTATGCTTTCAAACAACTTGGCTTTGTAAGGCTCAAAGTTTACGCCGCCCTGCACCAGCAGGTTGAAATTGGGGAACAGCTCTCCTACCCTTTTGCCGCTGCGCTGCTGCAGCCTGTCGAAATACATCTGCACCCATGGCGGTATGCCACTGATGAGCGACATATCCTGCATGATGGTCTCGTCTACTATTTTATCTAGCTTGGTTTCCCATTCGTCTATGCAATTTGTTTCATAGGTAGGTAACTGGTTGGCACGCAGGTATTGCGGCACATGGTGGTTAACGATGCCGCTAAGCCTGCCCGTGGGTATGCCTGCCGTGCGTTCCAACTCGGGCGAGCCGCTTAGGAAAATCATCTTGCCCGAGACAAACTTGTTGTTGCCCGTTTCTGCCAAGTAGCAAAGCAAGGCGTTGCGGGCAGAATCGATATGGTTGGAAATAGAATCCTTGGTGATGGGGATGTATTTAACGCCGCTGGTGGTGCCGCTGGTCTTGGCAAGGTAAATGGGTTTGCCCTGCCAAAGCACGTTCTCCTTGCCTTCTTTAATTTGTTGGATGTAGTTCTTTATCTGCTCATAATCCCGCACTGGCACAGCCTGTGCAAATTCCTGGTAGTTGTTCACCGCACTGAAATGATGGTCGCTGCCATACACGGTTTTTTTGCCGCCCTGTATCAATTTCTTTAAAATAAGCTCCTGGCATTTGAGAGCATTGACCGCTTCTTTCTGTGTTTTTGTATATATATGGTTGGCAAATGGCCGTGCCAACAACGATTTAAGATCCATAATAGGTAACCGCTTTATTTGTAGGGTGCAAATATAGGAGTTGTGAGTGGTCAGTGGTCAGTCATAAGTTGTCAGTGGTGAGTTGTGAGTTGTGAGTTGGATAGATGAAAGCTGCTGCTTTTTCAGTTAGGCCTTACCCTAAACCCGACCTCACCCCCCAACCCCCTCTCCAAAGCTACTTTGCCACCCCGGCCTGCGGCCACCCCTCAAGAGGGGAATTGTGTTGGCTCTGTAACACCCGCTAATAGGGAGCAAGTGCAAAGGCGATGGGCAAAACTAAACCCCTTGCACATTTTTTATAATATACATTTTGCCGGCGTTTTTATTAAAATAGTTTCAGTTTTACCTTTTTTTGGGCTTTTTTTTTGTTTGTGTGTTTTTCAAAAATCGTCCTCTCTGTTGTAAACCATTGATTATCAACAATATCATCAAAATTTTATGAGTGATTTGTGCCTATTTAGTGCCTATTTTATGCCTATTTTATGCCTATTTTATGCCTATTTTATGCCTATTTTGTGCGCATTTTATGAGTGTTTTGTGCTTATAAAATGCATGTTTTATATCCATAAAATAAAACCCTATTTTGACACTACAACTATTTTAATATTAGTAAAAAAAGAACTACGATTTAGCTTGGGTTGCTTTGTCCATATGCTTTAAGCTAAATATTGCACGAAGATAAACTAAATATATTAGTATTTTTGAAAAAGTTATTATGGACTAGCTGGGAGAGCAGACTATGCGGCAGCGACAGTTGCTGTATTTAGCATGTGTGATAGGGTGGGGTAAAAAATAAGCTAAGGTGAGATTTTCTGCATATGGCAGAATATGGTACTCCCCAAAGTTCGGACAGCAAAGTTGCTTAATTAAGATGGTAAGCCATGCTTTTAAAATAAAAAGCCCTAAAGCTTTTTTATTTTA
>NZ_JBKHKJ010000052.1:0-16055 GCF_046546515.1 Parasediminibacterium schistidii
AGGAATTATAATACCCAAATTTTTAAAAATACTACTTTAATATTAGTAAAAAAAGAACTACGATACTGCTGCCGGGAAAATAGCTTTGTTAATGCTTTGTATCAGGGGCATTTCTAGCGTAAAGATAAGGTTTTTTTTT
This sequence comes from Parasediminibacterium schistidii, assembly GCF_046546515.1. NCBI lineage: Bacteria > Pseudomonadati > Bacteroidota > Chitinophagia > Chitinophagales > Chitinophagaceae > Parasediminibacterium > Parasediminibacterium schistidii. Next base: position 140 of record NZ_JBKHKJ010000052.1, read on the forward strand.
AATTAAGGCACGTTTATGGGCAAATGAGGGTGCATAAATGTTTTCGGATTTTTTAGTGAACCCTCAACCTCACCCCAGCCCTCTCCAAAAGCTAGGGTATATACACATCTTTTTTAAGTCTTTTAATGTAAGCAAAATGGATAGATGCACGGGAAATCTATCATAAAATCACTTTCTTTTTGTCGGAGGCTGCCCCCCCTCGCCTTTGCAGAGGGGGTTGGGGGGTGAGGTTTATATGGTAAAGGACAATATTTGCTTCAATGAGATTTTTGTGTATGCTAGCTCCAAAAGGAGAGGGAGCAAGAACAAAGGCGAGGGCAAAGCGAAAAACTTTTATGTACCTTAGAAGTAAACTACCCCCTGTCTAGTATCTCCGTGCCATTTTTGTTTTCTTTTTTGGGTAAGGCGTCAAAGCGTTTTATTTCTGCATCGGTGGGCAGTTTTTTGCGGTATTGGTCTATGAACAAGCCCATTTTGTCTATAGGCAAAGGCACAAAGCCTGGCAGATCTTTAAATACCTTGCTGTCTGCCCTTAATTTGAAAATAAAATTCTTCAAGTCCACAAACCCAGGGTCTTCTTTATAGGTTATGTTTTGCTTGCCAGTTGGCGAGGGGATATAAGCTGTGTCATGTTCCTTATTGCTGGGTTCTAGTATGCGGTTGCGGAAGGGCACATTGTTCAGTACAGATATATTATTGTAAATCTTGTTCGAGTCCACCATAGTGGGTAATGTTACAAACTGGAAGCCATAGTTGCAGTTCACGGCAATATTGTTGTAACACTCAATGCCTATGGGCGTATTCTTTTTGGCCTGCGTGCCAGATTTGTACAGGAATGCCGTGCCACGCCTTTTGGGGTCGTTGTACAGGGCTACGAGGTTTCCGTAAACGTGTATATCGTTGTGGTCATCGTCAAAATAAATGCCATCCCCAAGCGTGCTGTTGTGCACAAAGTTGTAGGCAAGCGTGTGGCCGCCCATCCTAGCCGTTTGGTCGTAGCAGTAAAATGCACCCATGTCGTCGGAAACAGTGCAGTAATTAAACACTTCATTGTACTCGAATACGTTGTTCCAACTGCCATACAGTACGCCCACATGCGGGGCATCGTGTATTACATTGTGGGCAATATACATGCCTACGGCTACATGGTGACCACCCCCTCCCCCACCAGTGAAACCTGCATTGATGCCAGCGGCATAAATACGAGTCAACTGGCTGTAGTGGTGTATATGGTTGTTGATTACTTTGAAGCCGCAGGATGTTTTGGGTATTGAATTTTCGTCACCGCCACGCAGCCATATACCGCCAGCCCCTGTATTATAAATATCGTTGCTCAAAACGGTGTGGGCTGTGCCTCCGTCTAGCACTACACCATTTTTGGTTACATTCCTTACGGTGCAGCCAGCAATCAGGTTGTTGTTGCCATCGCTTATTTTAATGCCGTCACCTAGGTTTTCTTCCAGCAATATGCCTTTTAGCTGTATATATGCTGCATTGTCTATTTGTATAAGTGGCTCGCCAATGTCGGCAATACGCACATTGCCATCTTTTATTTTTTCAGGTGGGTAGAAGTACAGTTTTTTGTCTTTAAAATCAACCGCCCACTCGCCCGGCCTATCTATTTCTTCCAGCAAGTTCAGTAGCCAGTAAGGCTCTTTGCCATTACCTCCTGGCCGGGTGTATTTGTTGCCAATGCCACCAGATATAGGTGCTGCCAGCGTGATGGTATGGGCAATGGTATCCATTTTGTCTATCCTTACGGCTTCGTTCTGCCAAGGGATGCGCCAAAAACCTTTTATCCATACGCCCCTATCTAGCAAAGATGCCCATTGGTTTTCGTGCATGTCCCGGTATTCAAAAACGCCGGGCCTTGGCACAGTAGGTGGTGGCTTCTCGCCATAATAATCGGCCCAGTTAGCGGTTTTAGTTTCCTGCCCACCGCCATTCACGAGCACTTTCTTCATGGCCATAAAGCCTTCGTTTGGGTAGCGCGAAAGGGGCATCCGCTTTTCATCCATGAATAGCTCTATCATACCGCCATCGTCGTCAAATTTGTCTTGGTATTTTTTTATATGCTCCATTTTTGCTGTCGCAAGGTCTAGCACAACTATGCTGTCTCTCAATTGGGGGGCAACACGGGCAAGGGTTTCTTTGTCAGTTATTTTTTTGAAGGCTGCGGCGGGCATCGCTTTTGAGCCACAAAGCGTTACCTGTTCGCCTTTAAAAGCTGCATACACCACAGGGGCATTTTGGGTGCCGCCATCTTCCTTGCTTAACTTTAGTGGTTCTTGCAAATAGTAAACGCCTTGCCGTAAGTTCACAGTAATAGGAATATTACTTTTGTTTATCTTCTTTACGGTTTCTTTGGCCTTGGCCAATGTGGCAAGGGGTTTCTCAATAGACCCGGGGTTCTTGTCATTGCCCGAAGGGCTAACAAAAATATCTTGGGCTTGTACATGGAAGGCAGCAAGAAGCAGGGGGAGCAAGGCAATTGTTTTCATTAATAAGCTATCTTTAATCAGTGCAGGGATAACAAAGGCATAAAGCTTTTAAAACATATTTTCCTGCTACTCGAAAATACAAATTTCTGAATAATTAACTGCTTGGCTTGGCAAGGTTTTACTGAAATGGCTTGCTTAAACCATTTTCTGGTTAGCATGAACAAGAAACAGGCACAGAAAGCAGCCTATAGCTTTAGAAGCAGGGATTTAAAATCCTATCTACCTGTAGGAACGGGATGCCCTGCGGAACATCCAAGACCAGCAGAAATCCTTTTATAGATGGGAAGGGCGGGGGCAAGCCCCGCCCCTACGGAAAGGTGTACCTTATTTTTTGCCGTAAACTATTTTACTATTAATTTTGAGGAAACTGGAAATAAGCATGGATTATATAAAAGAAGCGAACCGATATCTGAATAATGCAAAGGAGATATTGCGAGAAAAAGCCCACAAGGAAGATGGCTATTACAAAGACAAAAAATATGTAAAACTGGCAGGCCATGCGGCTTACTCGGCTGTATTGGAGGCATTGGATGGGATGCTGGGCATAAAGAAAAAAGGGCGGAAAAGCGTGGATTGGTATCAAGCTGAATTAGCCAAGATAGATAAAAAGATACTCAACAGCTTTAACACCGCTTATGATGTACTGCATTTATCTATGGGTTATGACGGAGCCAAAAGCGCAAAAATAGCCAGTGCAGGGCTGGAGGAAGCAGAAACAATAATAAAATGGGCAGCAGATAAACAAGCAATTACACAATAAAAATAAAAAAAAATCATGAACAAGCACATCAAATTTATTTCCGCACTATTGTTAATGCTTACCATTTCGCTGAGCAGCTTTTCAAGGGAGGATGGCAAACATGCTGGCAAGCACCACCCCAAGCATTTTAAAAAAGCGCATCATAAGCATAAGCACCACAAAATGAAACACAAGTAAATGCAAAGTTTTTTTGCCACAAAGGCACGAAGCCTCAAAGTAGTATTAAGGTTTTAAGGAAGGAATAAAAACAAGGCATGGTTAATAAAAAATCTTCATTGGAGTAAGCCCCAGTGAAGATTTTTTTATGGTTTAGTACACCCATTGCCGAATATTGATACTCAAAGGCTTTTAATAAGCCTTACTCCTATTCTTTCATAAACTGCCTTACCTCTTTTTCTGCACCGCTTACTACTATCAGGTAAGTGCCTTTTGTAAGTTTAGCAGTATTAATGAATAAGCTATTGTTACCTGCTTGCAAAGCTGTTTGCTGCGCATAAAGAACCCTTCCAGCCATGTCTGTAACTGTGATGGTAGCACTTTCAGCTTTTGTTTTAAATAATTCAGCAGTTAAGGTTGCTTTTACAGGGTTGGGATAAATGCTAAAGCCTGCCTTGCCAGCAAATTTTAAAGTTGCTACTTTGCTGTATGTAAAACTGCCATCCTTGTCTATCATTTTTAAACGGTAATAGTTATTTCCATTTACTGGTTGGAAGTGATATGCGGCATACTCATTTACACCTGTTGTGTTTTTGGCAGACACTGCAGCAAACGTTGACCATGCACTATTGTCATTAGAAAATTCTGCGATAAATTCTTTGGTGTTTATCTCATTTGCAGTTGACCATTTTACCAGCACTTTATTGTTGGCTGCTGATGCAGTAAAATCAACGAGTGTTAATGGCAGCGTGCACGGCGGCACATCATACGCTACTATTTCATCGCCACAACTGTCTGCACTTACCTGATCGGCGCTATACCCCATGCCCCTTCTTGCAAAGGCTTTCCAGATAGTGCACTTGTGCGCATTGTTGTATAAGATAGAGTCTGCTGCCAAAATAGCGTCTCTTGCATCTAAAAAACCTGGGCTGCAAGGCTGCAATTTCATGCCTGTCATTACCAGCTGTAGTGCTTTTACATTGCCCCCCATGCCGCTAGCAGCATCGTAAATATTGGTATTTATAGTCCCTTCTTGCTGGATAATGCCCCATGCCATATCCCACAGGGTAGCGCACCACACTTCCCCAATATAATGCACTTCCCCACTGGTTTTTAAATCAGCATAAGTATGGGGGTTTGCTTTCATGTTGGTAGTATAAGGGTATTGCCTAAAGCCGCCACTATCAGCTGCTGTTGGGTTTAAAAGATAGCCGCCAACATACCTATTTTTGGCTCCATCGGTTAATGTTGCCGTGTTCCAGTTTGTGGTTACCATCAGCCCAACAAAATCGCTCCAGCCTTCCCCGCCTTGCTCGGCATTGTCTAAGCAACTAGTTGTAGAAGGCCCACCTGTAAGGCGGTTGGAAATGCCATGTGTGTATTCGTGGCATACTACTACATTGTCTATGTCGCCATCCAAGCCAATACCTGGAACGTTCAGCGTAGCGGTAACAGTTTGCCCATTTGTAAGTTGCCCGGCAATTGTAGCCCCGTTTACATCTGACACCATTACCGCAGGTATAGTAATGGTATTGTCAGTCCCACCCATTGAGAATGGGGAACCTGAAACACTGTTTACAACAATAGCGGCTATTGCGCCAGCTGTTTGCGCTGCTTTTATTTTAACGGTGAAGTTGCAAGTACCCCGATATAGCAATGCAATTTTCCCCTTGATATTGTTAACGGGGATACCACAAGCCAAGTGGGCAGTGCCAGTTGCATTGTCATTAAAAAAAACAACCGTGCCAGATACAGCTCCTTTTTTAAACAATTGGTTGTTAGCACTAAAAACACTTTCTGCATAGGCATAATTTCCAGCAATAGCGGCGGGGGCTTTTATGGTAACATTAGCGTTTGTAACAACAGTTGGCTGAAACAAATACATCTGCATCCTAGAAATTTGGCCGTCTGGGTTGGTGCTAAAGTTGGCATTTCCTATCCCGCTTCCGTCCTGTGCCTCTGCATATACATAATCCCCACCTATGCCACCCCTTTTCACCCCGTTTATGGTATTTGTATTTTGGAAATTGCCTGCTGATTCCGTAAATCCATATTGATAAGAAATATCGTGCATGATGTTGTTCCAATAAAACAAGTTGGACACCGCAAACTTTCTGTTGTTGCCAGTAAAAGGCTGTTTCGTAAAATCAGGCACAAAATTAAAGGATAAGGCTGGGCTGGCTGTGGTAGATGTGTCGGATCTGCCTGGCGCATCCTTGTTCAAGCTATCGTCATAGGCATGCACATTGTTTCCGTATGTATTGGTGTAATTTTTACTGCCATCAAAATGCCAACCATAAGTTGTGGCATTGTTGCCAGTGCCTGCTTTTGTCCAAGGATCCGTTTCTAGGGTAGGGGACGTGATAAAGGGGCTTTCGCTAGGGAAAGGGATTACATTGTAAAAGGCCGTTGTGGTAGTAGGCGGCGGTGGGGCAAATGTTTTTTTATTAACTTTAATATCTACTACTGCGTCGTTGCAAATGATATCCTCTGTTGCTTGCCTCACCTTATTTCCCAGCTTGGTATCAACTTTCTCGTAAACCGTATAATTCCCTTTGTTAATAATTTGCCCACTAGTTGCGTCTATCCGTATATGCCAAGCATCGGATGTGTTTAAAGGGGAAAGTTGCACGTTCCAAGCTAGGTGTACGGTTTTGCCAGCATCATTGCTTGCCCATACCAATTCTGTTTTAATGTTGTCCTTGGCAATGCCGCCAGGCGAATACACTATTTTTTTATCAGTAGTAAATGTATTGGTAATTTCTGTCAGGTTTGTTGCAGCAGGAAGCCCAAGGTAAGCAGCTACTTTTGTGATGGCATCAGCAGCCAAAATTGTTGGTGTGCTTGAAGGGGCTTTTGCGGCAATATCGGCAATGAATTTGCCAGAACTGTATTGCAAAAAATTGTTTTTAAAAACCAACGATTGCCTTGTATTGTAAACAATCATGGCTTTATAGGTTTGCTGCAGGTAAACATGCTGCAAGCCAAGCTGTTCATCGGTATAGGAATTGCTAACAATATATTCATTGGTCCCAATACTTTTTAGACCTTTAGCATTTGTGCCTGCTGACAATACTTTTTCAATGGCAGCTTTATTATTTAACTGCCCAAAAGAGGGGTAACAAAAAAAGGTGGTAAAAAGGGCTGATACGATTAAATATTTCATTTGCGAATTAGTTGTCAAATTAGTGGAGCAGTTGTCAAATGCAAGTATAAGAAAATGTTTTTATAAATGTGTGGGTAGGTGTATAAAAAAATTTCATTTTTATCTATTAGATTTGGCAAATTTTGTAAAATTTGACAAATCAGGTTGACAAATCAAAAAAGGCATCTCAGCCAAAAACTTTGGTTACTACTCAGGTGCAAGTTTGGTTAATCTGCCACAAAGGCACGAAGACACAAAGAGGAACAAAGTTTTAAGGGAATAAGAAAAAAAGAAAAGAAGAAAAAATGTGTTATCAATACCTTTTACCCCAGTTTTTCTTCGTGTTTCTTTGCGTCTTTGTGCCTAAAAAAGCACATTCGATGTGTTGAGTAGTAATAAACTTTTATGCCACCTATCATTATGTACAAGTTAGTAACAAAAATATCAATTACTTATAATGATTTCAGTAGCTGAAGCAAAGAAGATTATACAACAACATAGCACAACTTTTACGCCTGTGATTACCCCGCTTTCCACTGCCACAGGCCTGGTATTGGCGGCAGCTGTGTATGCTGGCAACAATTTCCCCCCTTTTGCCCAGTCGGCAATGGATGGCTATGCGTTCCGCTTTGCCGACTGGCAAGCGGAACACAATTTATTAATCAGCAACGAATCGGCAGCAGGCAATACAGAGCGTATTTTGCTTGCCGATAACCAAGCAGTAAGGATATTTACTGGTGCACCCGTGCCAGACGGGGCAGACACAGTAATAATGCAGGAGAAAACTGCTACTAAAGATGGGCAATTGCTGATATTAGACAAAAAAATACAAAAAGGCAGCAATGTAAGGCTGGAAGGTTCTGAAATAGAAACAGGCAGCTTGGCCATGCCCAAAGGCGGCTTGCTATCTGCGGCCGCTATTGGATTTTTGGCGGGCATTGGCAAAACAGAGCTATTGGTGTACCCAAAACCGTCTATTGCCATTATTGCCACGGGCAAGGAGCTTCAAAAGCCAGGTATGCCTTTGCAATATGGGCAGGTTTACGAGTCTAATACTTACACGCTTTCCGCAGCACTGCAACAAATGCACATTACCAACATAAGCATTGCATGGGCAGATGACGATTTGGCAATAATAGAAACTGCTTTGCAAAACGCATTTGCCACCTCCGACATTGTTTTAATAACAGGCGGCGTAAGCGTGGGTGACTACGACTTTGTAGCTACCGCACTTGCCAACTGTGGGGTGGAAAAATTGCTGCATAAAATAAAGCAAAGGCCTGGCAAGCCACTTTATGTTGGCAAAAAGGAAGACAGGTTGGTATTTGGCCTGCCGGGCAACCCATCATCTGTGCTTACTTGCTTTTACGAATATGTATTGCCTTCTATCCAAAAATTCATGGGGAAACAGCATGTAGGGTTGATCGTAAACCGCTTGCCTTTGGCAGTAGCCTATACCAAACCAGCGGGGCTGACCCATTTTTTAAAAGGCATAGTAGCAGGCAACGAAGTAATGCCCTTGACTGGCCAAGAATCTTACCGGCTGCATTCTTTTGCTTTGGCCAACTGCTTAGTGGTGCTGGAGGAAGAAGCAACGGAATACGCAAAGGGCGACTTGGTGGAAGTGCATTTGTTTTGAGGTTGGGTTTTGGTAAGTTCTGCTTAGTCTCACCACTACCTCTTGTAAAATCTACTTAATTATGTAACTTGATTTTGCCCCCATGTGAGTTTTAGATTTTCGTAAAAGTCAAATATCAAATGTCCATCGCTATTGGAAAGTACTGATTCGGCTCTGTCTAAACCAATAAATTCTATTACTTCCTCTCCGGTCATTCGTTTGATTAAGGGTGCAAATTTCGCTTCAAATACAAATTTACCAATTCATAAGGAGATTTGTTTATCAATAAAGTAAGATTACTTAATGGATGTACAATCTCTTGTAATAGTGTACTTTTTTTGTGTAGCTTTTAAATACCTCGTCCGAAACTACACAGTTTTGAAACATTTTTTTTGAAACATTTTAAAATGTTTCAAAAAAAAATGTTTCAAATGTTTTCAAAGTATCACTTCCTATATAAAATTACCACACTCACCACCCCCGCATTCACCATGTCAATTGCCTTTGCTGCGGCTTTGCTTAGGTCAATAATGCGGCCGGCGGCAAAGGGGCCACGGTCATTAATCCGTACAATTACTGATTTACCATTGGCTTTATTGGTTACTTTTACCATCGTGCCAAAAGGGAGTGTTCGGTGTGCCGCCGTGTATTTGGAAGGCTGGTAGGTTTCGCCGCTGGCGGTGCCGCTGCCGCTAAATTTGTCCGAATAAAAGGAAGCAATACCTGTTTGTGTATGCAATGTGCCTGGACCGCTTAGTTCGCCATCTGGTATCGATTTCCGATGGCAAGCAATCAAGCAGATACTTATAACCAAACAGTAAAGTATTTTTTTCATGGGCTAAAAGTAATTAATAAAGGCAAGGAGGCAATAGGCAAATGGGCAAAGAGGGAATTTCGCCACAAAGACACAAAAGCACAAAGAGGCACAAAGGTCTAAAGGAAAGAAAAAAGGCAAAGCATGTAATCTTTATTTCTCTTTTTTAGTGCTACTTCGAGTCTTCGTGCCTTTGGTACTATTTAATAATCCTGCGAAGGGAATAATATAATTTGTAGTCTAAAAAATTGAATAATGCAAATGGCAGTGAGGAAAATAGTAGGGATAATACTTTTAATGATACATGCTGCTTGCCTGTCAGCACAACCAATCCATGCAGCTCAGATTGTTTTCCATCCTGCATATAACAAAACCATGCTGCATCTGGCAGACTCAGCTTTTGTGTCATCCGCTAAGGATAGCTTGGAAATAGATTTATTCAAGTTTTATATATCAGGCATTGAGCTATGGGATAATAACCAGCCCGTGTGGAAAGAACCCAATAGCTACCACCTCATCAATGCCATGGAAGACAATACCCTCTCTCTATCATTAAATTGCTCCCCTAATCTTGCTTTCAATAAAATAAAATTCAACTTAGGCATAGATAGCAGCACCAATTTTGCAGGCGTTCAGGGCGGCGACTTGGACCCTATGAGAGGCATGTACTGGACATGGCAGAGTGGCTATATCAATTTTAAATTGGAGGGCAAAAGCCCCCTTTGCCAAACACTCCACCATGAATTTGAGTTCCATCTTGGCGGTTACCATTCGCCTTACAATACCTTGCAAACCATCGTTTTGCCCATCAAGAAACAAGGCACAATAAACATACTGGCAGATATTCAACAATTTATAGCACAATTGGATTTGGCGAAGCAAAACCATATAATGACACCCGGAAAAGAAGCGGCTGTATTGGCATCAAAAGTTTCAACTATTTTTAGCATCATTGAACCATGAAAAAAACAGTTGCACTTCTATTAATTATTGGTGTATTCACTTTTGCTTTTAAAGCAACGGAGCTGCTGCCTTTTACAGTTCCTGCCAATTTCCCCAAGCCTGTTTACGACTTCTCTAAAAACCCTTTAACGGGTGAAAAAATACAATTAGGCAGGGCATTGTTTTACGACCCCATCCTATCTCGCGACAATACTATTTCTTGTGCTAGTTGCCATGGACAGTATTCCGGCTTTACACATATTGACCATGCTTTGAGCCACGGCATTGACAATAAAACAGGCACCCGCAACGCTCCTGCCCTGATGAACCTGGCTTGGCAAACTAGTTTCATGTGGGATGGTGCCGTGCATCACCTGGATATGCAAGCCCTAGCACCTATGAGCAACCCTGATGAAATGGGCGAAACAATAGCCCATGTGGTACAAAAACTCCAGCAATCTAATATCTATCCTGCTTTGTTTTATAAAGCCTTTGGCGATAGCCTTGTTACAGGCGAACACACTTTAAAAGCCATTTCCCAGTTTATGTTGACGCTGGTAAGTGCGGATGCCAAATATGACAGCGTGATGCGGCGGCAAGCCCATTTTACCACGCAGGAAGAAAATGGTTACCGCTTGTTCCAGCAAAATTGTGGCTCTTGCCACAAAGAACCACTGTTTACCAACAACCAATTTGAAAACAACGGCATGCCCATCGACACCACTTTGAATGACTTTGGCAGGATGAAGGTAACCAACGATTCTGCTAATGCGCTTCAGTTTAAAGTGCCTACTCTGCGTAATATTGAATTTTCATACCCCTATATGCATGATGGCAGGTTTAAACGATTGTCGGAAGTATTAAAGCACTATACTTCTGGCATAAGGCCAAGCAAAACATTGTCAAAGCAGTTGCAAAAGCCAATTGTGCTTTCCTCTAATGAAAAAGTAGATTTAATTGCTTTTTTACTAACGCTGTCAGATAAAAACTTCCTTTACAACCTCGATTACAGTTACCCTAAAAATATTTTGCATTATTAGCAAAGGGTTATTATTGCTTTGTCGTCAAACTATTAATAACTTTTATAGGGTTCAAAACCCTATAAAAGTTTAAAGAAACCACTTATTTAAATTGCTTTACAACCCCCTTCTCAACAATGAAAAGAAACATTACGCTGCTTAGTTTTCTCTCCCTAGCCACTTTTGCCAATGCACAAACCAACCCTGCCATCACTGCCTGGCTTAGAAACACAACAGGCACGACGGCAAGGCATTATGTAAAAGGAAACTATACACCCATAACAAGTACTGACTCTGTGAATGTGCAGACAGTACAGTATTCAACCAACTATGTGTATATTAGGACTAAAGGACTACCAGCCTATGTAACAGGCCCATTTTTAGATGGCAACCCTTCTATTGCCACCAGCCAGAATGCTATTTTTAAATTCCCGTTAACCCCCGTAAAAAATACAGGCACTGCTACCAGTACCACAGGTGGCAATATTGGTATCTTTATCAATGGAGTGGCATTGTTCGATTATAGGGATGGTTATTCGTGGAAAAGCAGCACAAGCACCCTAACTCAAAGGGGGGGCGATGGCGTCTGGAACAGGGATGCCATTGTGGGCGAAACCATTGGGTTCGACTGTGCCAAAGGCCACCCAGCCATGGGCAATTACCACCACCACCAAAATCCAAGTGCATTTAAACTAGACTTAAAAACACTTTCAACCGTTTGTAGCCTGTACGATGCTGACGGGCTATATGTGCTGGACAGTACGAAGCATTCGCCATTAATTGGGTTTACCTATGATGGCTTCCCTATCTACGGTGCTTATGGCTATAAAAACGTTGATGGCACTGGCGGCATTGTGCGCATAAAATCGAGCTATGCTAAAAGGAACATTACCAAAAGGACTACCTATTCCGACGGCACAAGTGTTACCGCAGGGCCAGATGTAAGCACTACTTATCCCGTGGGATATTTTAGGGAAGATTACCAATACAATGCTACCTCTGCCGCGACCCCCGATTATTTAGACGAGCACAATGGGCGGTTTTGTGTAACCCCTGAGTACCCAGCAGGTGTCTATTGTTATTTTGCAACAGTTGATGCTAACTGGAACTCTGCTTACCCTTATGTAGTTGGCCCTAGTTTTTATGGTGTAGTACAGGCCAGTAAAGTAACAGCTATTACAGAAACAGTAACCACTTATACAGGTGGCAGCTTGCCAGTAAATCTCTTCTCATTCAATGGATATGCAGACAACAATACCAATATCCTAAAATGGTCAACAGCCAGTGAAATTGGGAATAGCCATTTTGATATAGAAAGAAGCATAGATGGTGTAAACTTTTCAAAAATAGGCCAAGTGCAAGCCGTTGGTGCTATTGGCACAACCAACAATTATGCTTTCACCGATTATGTGCCAGTAAATGGGACTGATTATTACAGGCTAATGCAATGGGATTTGAATGGTAGCTATTCCTATTCCAACACCATTACTGTAGCCAAAGCCAATGCTGCATTTAACGTAAGGGTTTTCCCAAACCCTGCGTCTGATTATTTGCTGGTTCAAGCAGATGATATTTTAAGGAAAGATGTGCAAGTGGTGATATCTGACATGAGTGGCAAGATAGTCCTTACCAAATCATTGCCTCAAGGTAGCACCCTTTGCTATATTGAAACAGCTACTATTTATGCAGGTAATTATGTATTGACCGTATTAGATAACAGTGGCTATAAGAAGTCTTTTAAGGTCGCTATTGTGAAATAAAAACTTTGGTTTATTTCTTTCAATCAATGAAACGTATTTGAGTAGGGGCAGAATATTTTCTGCCTCTTTTTTTATGTTTAGCATAAATGGATTTTATACTTTTATAAAAAATAGTGATGCCGATAGCTATAGAAGATATTAAAAGCCTATCTGTGCCACAAAATGCAAAGCTCTATTTTTTTTGCAACAATATGAAGAACTCAAAAATTATCTTTTTTCAAATACTCGACTTTTTTAAGAACTGTCTCAAGGAGATAGGGCTTATGCAGAAGGCAAACTAAAACTTACTACTCTCAAGGAACTAACAAAGCATTTGCAAAACCAAAGACAAGCCCTTAACTAACGTTTACTTCATCCTCCCTACCAACTCCCTCGTAAATTCCTCGGCACCTCCTTTGTTCAAATGGAAAACATCGGCAAATTTTTCAAAATGGCCGTTGTAGGCAGTATCGCTGCTGAAATCTAAAAATGTTACATTGGGGTATGTTTTGGCAATGAGTTCTATTTGTTCCCTCCTGTCGGTAGTGTGTTCCGGGGCTAAAGTGGGGGAGATGACTACATACGTGGGTATATGGTTGTAGGCGCATGTTTGCAAGAACTGCTTATACAGCCTAAAGGCCAACGTATCTATTTTCAAGGGGGCTTTTTTACTGTTTTCTTCGTTTAGGGCAAGTATTTTTTTTGCATAAGCCACTTCTTCGGCACTCATCTTTTTGTCCAATGGGGCAAAGCCAAATTCATCTTTGGGTATTTTGTTGGCAAACAACATATTGTTTAAGGCGATGAACAAAGTAGAATTGTAAGGATATACATTGCTATAAAGTTTCCATTTTTCAATGGGGTCTACTATTGCCAGATAGGGTACTAGTTCGGGATGCTTTTTACAGTAGGGCTGTAAAATGGATAGTTTTTCGTACTTGGTTGTACCTTTTACAAATTCCCATGCGTTTATATCCAGTATTACCATCTTTGGTTTGTGCCGATTGAAAATAACCTCCTGCAAAGCGGTACAGTAAGGTATCATCTGTGCATCCCTGCCTACGTTGTAGCAAGACAGATGGAATGAATCGGATAAAATAACTGGAGAGTAATGCCTTACTGCCCTGGAACTACCAAAAACAAGTATATCCTGATTGGCACTATCCGCCGAATAAGTTGTTTGGGCAAACTGCCCTTTTTTTTGGCCGAAATACAACTGCCTCAAGCCAAAGCCAAACAAACAGTCAACTGCAACCAGCAAAAGGATGAAAAAAAATAGCCGTTTTAAAAAAATATACATGCTTTGGCAATATTAAAATTGAAAATAGATAAATTGGCCACCATTAAACACCCCAAACAACAATATGGCTGCCAGCATTATGATAATTGAACCCCAGCGGATGGCAATATTGGGATGGTAGAAAAAATTGAATTTATCTGGGTAATATTCCTTCTTGTATTCAATAATCAATAACAATGATATTGCCAGCAGGCAATGCCCAAAATTACTGATACTGTCGCCAAGGAAAGGAGCTTTGCCAAAACTGCGCAGGTTGTGTATCACGGTCATGGCATTGTCCATTGAATTGGCACGGAAAAAAATCCAGGCAAATGTTACTAGTATAATAATAATAAACATCCGCACAGCATCGGTAATGCGTTTGTTGATGTGCAGTTTCAGGTGTATGTCTTTGGTGTAAGGCGTTATTACCTGCCCAACAATGGTATAAACCGCATGTAACGCACCCCATATAATAAAGGTATAGTTTGCCCCATGCCAAATGCCACTGATAAAAAAAACAATAAACAGATTGCGGTACAGTTTAAATTTGGTTACCCTATTGCCTCCCAAAGGGATATATAAATAATCCCTGAACCAGGTTGATAAGGAAATATGCCACCTGCTCCAAAACTCATTGATAGATTTTGCAAAATATGGCCGCCTGAAATTGGTCATCAAATCAAAGCCCATTGTCTTGGCACAACCAATGGCAATGTCGGAATAGCCCGAAAAGTCGCAATAAATCTGTATAGCAAAAAAGAAACAGGCAATGGCAATGGAACTGCCATTGTGTACTTCGGCATTGTTGAAAATAGAATTTACATAGATAGACAGCCTGTCTGCAACCACTAGTTTCTTGAAAAATCCCCACAACATTTGCTTCAGCCCCTCAATCATGTTGCCATAATCAAAAGGGTGTTCCTCGTGCATTTGGTGCAGTATGTTTTGCGGCCGCTCAATGGGGCCTGCCACCAATTGTGGGTAAAACATAACATACAGGCTATAAATGCCAAAATGTTTTTCTGCTTTTTGGTTGCCACGATATACTTCAATAGTATAACTCATTGCCTGGAACGTATGGAAAGACAACCCAATGGGCAACAAGATGGTTAAGCACGGCAACGGATTCTTTGCATTAAAGTTATTGAACAGTAGGGATATGTTGCTATTGAGGAAATTGTAATATTTAAAAAAAAAAAGCACCCCAATATTGGCCACCAAGCTGCAAAGCAATAACTGCTTCCGTTTTTTAGGGTCTGTGGCTTTTTCTATAAATAAACCTGCGTAGTAGTCCACAACTATGGTAAAGCCAAGAATAACGATGTATATAGGCACAAAAGTGATATAGAAATAACAGCTTGCTGCCAACAGCAGCATCCACCTGAACCTATAGGGCAGGATAAAATATAGTGCCGTTACAATAAGGTAAAACAATACAAAAACAACCGAGTTGAATATCATAAGTTATCTAGCGTTGATTCAATGAATACCATAAGCTGCCTGTAAAATACATTACTTAAATTACTTAGAAAAAATAAAGGACAAAACAGCATAAAGTTTTATTCGCAGTAATTTCAACCCAGATTTTGCAGTTTAAATCTATTGCTAGCCCCAACTACTTCAAACACATGCACTTGCTTGAATTTTTGGCCTAACCATAGTTTACTATATTTTCAGCCAAAAAATCGGCTCAAATGCTTGTCTTTATTGTATTTGAGCCTTTCATAACGAAATCAACTGCACAATCTGGATTCAAATTAAGCAATATTTCTGTTTAATAGTTGGGATGAGGCATAAAAGTTTTTTGCTTAAAGTGTATAGCTTGTAAGTTTTATTATGTACAAAAAAGCCCTGCATCCAAACAGGAAACAGGGCTTTTTGATAATTATAGAATCACTATTGACTATTGCTTGATAAACTGTTGTTGCACTGATGTCTCT
>NZ_JBKHKJ010000053.1:0-15257 GCF_046546515.1 Parasediminibacterium schistidii
CTGTTTAGCCGCTGTATAATGTTTTTTGTGCTTTGGTAATAGCCTGTGGCATACCAACTGCCTTTGCCCCATGTTTTTTCTGAGCCTGCCTCTATAAGGGTTACAAATTCTGGCAGCAATTTGGCATCGCCTTGCTCCATCGTTTCTGAATGTTCCCTCTCAGGGAATGGGTTCAATTCAAAATTTGTGGTACGTTTTACCCTTCGGCTATAATCTGCTTTCCATCTCCACTGCGCTGAGGTGGTGTACCTGAGTTGTGCCGAAGGGAAAAAGTTATGCAATAACAAGCTGGGTTGTTGCACATCGGCAAAATATAACTCCCTGTCTGCCGATTCATATCGTAAACCCCCACTGTAATACCATTTTTTGGCCTGTACGCTGTACTGTGTATATGCGGAATGGATTTCGTTTTTCACTTTTACGGCACTGCTGAATGCGGGATCCAGTACATAATTGCCCGTACCTAATACTTTGGTATAATAATCAAAGCTGCCATCCTGCGTATCGTAGCGGTACTGGTAGCCGGCCTCTAGTGTGCCTGCTCCCCATTTTCGCTGGTAATCTATTTTTTCCCTATAGCCCTTCAATGGGTTGTTGTACAGGTTATGGGTAAATTGTATGGTGTCTTTTGATGTGGCATTGGTTAGGTTGTTATTAGTGGTGCCACCGTGCAAATCTGCACCTTCATACAAGAGCGAAACCGCAATAGAAGATTTGTCTTTGAAACGGTGCGTGTAATCTATATTTCCTAGGGTAAACTGACCTTCCCTCGCCTGGTTATTGGCATTGTAATACTTGCTTTGGCTAATGGTTTTGCCAGTGGCAGAGTCTTGCTTGCTATTGCTGTAATTCAAATCTGCTTCCCTGTCCTGGTGTTTTTGCCCGATATAAAACCCAGCCGAAAGGTTGTTGTTGGCATCTGCAGCAAAACTGGCAGACAATCGTGCAGCATAATTGTACCTTTTGAAGCTACGCTCCCCGGTAGAAGGAAATAAGGTTTTTGTTCCATTGATGTAGGTATATGCATATCCTTCCCTAGAGCCTGATGCATCGTTGCGGAGGTAGTTGGCACCGCTGTTCAGGTCCCATTTGTTTTTCTTATAGCCAATAGTGATGTCTCCACTATAACGGCTAGGCCTACGACTATTGTTGTAATCATGAAAGGAAGGTGCGCCACCCATGGCGTTTGCCAAAAGTAGCCATCCGTCATCTGTCCCTTTTTTGGTGGTAATATTGATAATGCCGGCCTTGCCATCTGGGTCATACTTTGCCGATGGGCTGGTTATTACTTCTACATTTTCAATAGAGCCTGCTGCCAGTTGCGATAATACTAGGTTGGCATCTGCTTGTGTTGGCTTGCCATTAATCAGTACCAGGAAATTATCCGAACCCCTTAACGTAATACCCCCTAACGCATTTACAGCCACGGAAGGTAAGTTTCGCAATACATCTACGGCCGTGCCTGATGTTGCATTGCCGAACTGGCTGGCTTTAAACACCTGCCTGTCTGGTTTTAGTTGCATGGCATTTGCTTGGCCTTTAACCACGACTTCTTGTAACCTAGTGGCAAATGGTTGCAAGGTTATTATACCCAACGCTGTTTTCTTTGTAATGGATAGGTTAGGGATGCTTTTTTTGTAGCAACCAACGTAGATAAAGCTTACTGTATAAGTGCCTGTATCTTTTGTGCCAATGGAAAACTTTCCGTTTTTGTCTGTGACCACCTGTGTTGCTATTTTTCCTTCCCAGTCAATCAAGGAGACAGTGCAGAATTCTATCGGGGCTTTTGAAGCACTATCTTGTACTTGCCCGCTGGCCAATATGTTTTGTGCAAAGGAAAATATTGGTATCAATGCCAATAAGAAAACTAACTGATGGGTTCGGGTCATACGGAATAATTTCCGTGCAAAGGTAATAGTCTACAGGGTTGGTATAGTATATTTTCCATCAGATCATAATCCTTCTTGCCGATTTATCGTTATTATTTTTCCACTATATAATTCAGTTCAGTTACTCCGCAGGTAAATTGTCGGGTAGTCAATAGTTGTAGCTTTATTTTGTCTTTGATATCTACAAACAATGGAATGCCTTGCCCAAGAATAATTGGATTTACAAATAGCCAGTAGCCGTCTATTAAATTCAGTTGCATTAGTGAATGTGTTGCTGTCGGGCTACCAAAAAGCAAGATATCATTATCTCCCTGTTGTTTTATTTCATTTATCCTGTCTGCAAGGTTGTCGCTGATAATTGTTGTGTTGGCTAGCCCCTCGTCTTTCATTGTGTTTGATAAAACAACTTTATGAACTTTTTTATACCACGCCGCATGTTCAATGTCATGCTTGCTCGCTGTCGGCTTGTCTGCTGCTGTAGGCCAGTAACTTTCCATCATCTGATAAGTTACCCGACCATACAATGCTGTGTCGCCTTCGTTTATCCGCTTGCCGACATAATCAAAAATTTCTTCATCAACCTTAATCCAGTCCATTTCCCCGTTTCGTCCTGCTACAAAACCGTCTAGCGATATGTGCATAAATGAAATTATTTTTCTCATTTGATTCTATTTTTTATTGTTTGTATAATGTATGGTAAAACGTTTTATTTAAAGCAGTACATTCTTAAGAATATCATTGCGCAGCCAAATATTTTTCCAGCTTTTCTATATTTTGTTTCAGGCCTTCGTCTGCTCTGAAGACCTTCACTACCTGTTCAAATTGCTCTTTCGATTCAAACAGCATATGCCATTTTAAATGGGTTTTATCCCCTTCGGCAGTAAAAGTTATTGTGGTTAGGAATTTAGGGGCAGAAATATGTTCATATACAATGCGTTCATTCTGCACCACCTCTTTAAAAATGCTTTTGTTATTATAATCCGTGCCATCGGGGCCATGCATTACTAAATCCCATTCACCACCCGGCTGTACATCCATTACAGCAATGGTGTTGGTGAAACCATTTGGACCCCACCAGTTTTTTATATGGTCTGGGTTTGTCCATACCTCCCATACCAATGCTACTGGGGCGTTCAATGTGCGGGAGATAATCAACTCCCTATCACTTGTGTCTGGCTTATTTGTTTCCGTTGCCATTGGTATTGTTTTTAGGTTTTGACTGTAATTCGTTTAAATAAATTTCAAGGCTATCTAGCTTGGATTCCCAGAATTTTCGGTATTGTTCTACCCAAACAGAAATTTCATTTAGTTTATCCAGCTTGGCTTCGCAATATCTTTCCCTACCGTCTTGCCTTATCCTGACAAGCCCACATTCGGTCAATATTTTTATATGCTTGGAAATAGCGGGCCTGCTGATATTGAACCGTTCTGCAACGGCATTTAGGTTGAGCGACTCGTGTGAAATCAGGCTAATAATCTCCCGCCTTGTTGGGTCTGCTATAGCTTGAAAAACATCTCGCCTCATTGTATTTGTTTTATAATGTAATCAATCGGTTACAAATATATGTGTAACTATTTGGTTACACAAAAAAATATTTGTGTGTCTTTGTGTCTTCGTGGCAAATTCTTTACAATTGTATGGCACTTTTATGACAGTATTAGGCTTTAATACTTGCCATGATGGCAGGAAAAAACAGGTGGTATCTTGTTTGATGCCTAGCAGTCTGTTGCTTACCTGCAACCATTTTTCAAAAAAATAATAGAAATAAACAATATGCAAAAAGGGCAAATAAGGGTAGAAACGGAAAATATCTTCCCGATTATCAAGAAGTTTTTGTACAGCGACCACGAGATTTTTTTGCGTGAATTGGTGAGCAATGCAGTGGATGCTTCCCAAAAAATAAAGACCTTATCTGGTATTGGTGAGGCTAAAGGTGAATTGGGTGAGTTGCGCATAGATGTAATTCTTGACGCTAAAGAGAAGACCCTTACCGTGCAGGACAAGGGTGTGGGGATGAGTAAAGAAGAGGTAGACAAGTACCTGAACCAAGTGGCTTTCAGCGGTGCAGAAGAATTCTTGACGAAATATAAAGATGCCAATATAATTGGTCATTTTGGGTTGGGCTTCTACAGTTCATTCATGATTAGTGACAAGGTAGAAGTATTGACACAGTCTTACAAAGACGATGCAGATACCGTATTTTGGAGTTGCGATGGTAGCCCTGAATTTGAACTGTATGAAGTAGAAAAGAAAGAGCGTGGCACTAAAATAATCATGTATGTAAATGAGGAAAGCAAAGAGTTTTTGGAAGCCGACCGTATTAAACGCATACTAGAGAAATTCTGTAAATTCTTGCCTGTACCTATTTTCTTCAGCGAAGCGGGTGCAAAAGAAGAAGACATTAAACAAATAAACAACCCTAACCCTATCTGGACAAAAAAGCCTAGCGATTTGACAGATGAGGATTACAAAGCCTTCTACAAAGAATTGTATCCTTTTGGCGAAACACCTTTGTTCTGGATCCATTTGAATGTGGATTATCCATTTAACCTTACGGGTATTTTGTATTTCCCTAAGATAAAACAGAGCTACGAAATACAAAAAGATAAGATTCAACTATACAGCAACCAAGTATTTGTAACCGATGAGGTAAAAGACATTGTGCCTGAATTCCTAATGTTGTTGCATGGTGTGATTGACAGTCCAGATATCCCATTGAACGTAAGCCGTAGCTATTTGCAAGGCGACCCCAACGTGCGCAAAATAAACAGCCACATCACTAAAAAGGTAGCTGACAAGCTAGACGAAATTTTCAGGAACGACCGTCAGTCTTTTGAAGACAAATGGGAAAGCCTTGGTCTATTCGTGAAGTATGGCATGATGACAGACGACAAATTCCTGGAAAAAGCCAATAAGTTTTTGGTAATGGAAGATGCCAAAGACAAGAAATTCTACACGCTAGAAGAATATAAAACAGCTACCGAAGCCTTACAAAAGAACCAGGAAGGCAAAACAGTCATTTTATATACCACCAACCCTATCCAACAAGATGCTTATGTTCAGGCTTGTATAGCCAAGGGTTATATAGTGGTAAAATCTGAAACGTTGGTAGATGCTGCTTTCATTAACCATATGGAAATGAAATGGGAAAATGTAAGCTTCGTACGTGTGGATTCTGATATTGTTGACAACCTGATTGACAAGCAAGAAAATTCTGATAGCATTCTTTCAACAGAAGAAACAGAAAGCTTGAAGAAGCTGTTTGAATTCCCTATCAGCGATTTGAACGTAAGCGTAGAAGTAAGGGGCTTGGTAAACAACCCTGAGCCTGTGGTAGCTACCCGTCCTGAGTTTATGAGGCGTATGAAAGATATGGGTGCTGTAAGTGGTGGCATGGGTGCCTTTTATGCCCAAATGCCTGACGAAGTAACCTTAACGGTTAACGGCAACCACCCTATTTACCAAAACCTATTAAAGGAAAGCGATATAGACAAACAAGGCAAACAAATACGCAACTTGGCTGATTTGGCTTTATTGTCTCAAGGTTTACTAAAAGGAAACGACTTAACCAACTTCATCCATAGAAGTGTTGATTTGATGAAAGGATAGTAAATAATATATAGTTTATAAAAAGGAAGGGGCTGTCTCATAAAAGTATGAGGCAGCTCTTTTTATTGTGGTACCGTTGTTGAAACAATACCTTTGGTGAAGGAAAACCACAGAATGATGTTACGTAAAAATGTCGTTTCTAGTAAATTTAACCCTGAACATTTACTTTTATATTATATTAAACATTTACCCAAATAAGCACCTATATTATAAAGCGAATGTCAAATAAAGTAAGCAAAATACCGCAGTACCGCCAGTTATATGAAATTCTCAGAAAAGATATAACCCATGGCAAATACAAGGCAGGCGACATACTGCCCTCCGAAAGCGAATTGTACCTTGCCTATAAAGTTACCCAACCTACCGTGAGGCAAGCATTGGCATTATTGGTGAATGATGGGTATATTAAAAAACACCAGGGCAAAGGCAGCATTGTGCTAGAGTTGCCCAAAGGGCTAGGCATCCTGTCAATAGAGGGCAGGTTAGCCAATTCTACCAACAATGCCGAAAATTTGACTACCAAGATTATTGATGGTCCAAGGATTGTGTCCTGGCCCAAAAATATGTTGTTTACACCCACCCAAAAAGAATTGGCGAACCACTGCTTTTACATCGAGCGGCAAAGGAGGGTAGCAGATGCGGTAGTATTTTATGAATTTTTACACATACCCAATAGCAACCTCCCCAAGTTTTTGGCTTGCAACTTGGAAAATAAGTCTTTGTATGAACTATTGTACAACAGCTATAAAATTGAAATAAAAGGCGGGGAACAAAAAATTTGGGCAGTAAATGCCGAAGAGAAAGAGAGCGGGTTCTTGGAAGTAAAGCAAAGCAGCCCAGTGCTGCGTTTAGAAAGGAGGATAGATACCAACAGGGAGGATTTTAGTATCTATACCTCGCTATATGTAAATACCGAAAAGTACCTGCTGCAAGGGCTTATTTAAAGAAAAAATACTATCCTTAATTCGCTTATTATAATAAGGCTAAAAAAAATATTCAGTCTGAATAGATATTTTATTTAGTTTTGACTTATTATAATAAGTATGTAAAATGCAATTAAAAACGTTCCGTCATTTATGGGGTATCACGTCGCCTTTTGAAGAAGTATTCCCTGCCATAAAAAAGGCAGGATACGATGGGGTGGAGTTTAAAGGCGTTAAAGTAGCCCATGACAATGCTTTCAAAAAACTAATGACCGAATACGATTTTGAGTTTATTTCACAAATACATACCTACGGCGAAACTGTGGATGAGCATATTGCCTCCTTTAAAGAACTGATAGAAATATCCCTTCCCTTAAACCCCATTTTACTCAATAGCCAAAGTGGCAAGGACAGTTGGGGTAAAGACCAGAAAAATGAATTTGTAGAAAGGGCATTGGCCTACGAAAAAGAGATGGGTATACCAGTAGCCCACGAAATACACCGTGGCAGGATTACTTACAACCCTTGGGATACAAGGGATTTACTGCTGGCCTACAACGATTTAAAGCTCTGCTGCGATTTTAGCCACTGGGTTTGCGTATGCGAAAGAATTATAGATTCTGAAATAGACATTATTCAGCTTTGTGCAAACCACTGCATCCACTTGCACAGCAGGGTAGGCTATGAACAGGGGCCACAAGTACCAGACCCCCGTGCGCCTGAATATGCCAGGCACCTGGCCGCACATGAAAAATGGTGGGATATTATATGGCAAGCCCAACGTGAAAAGCAGTTTAAAACCAGCACCCTCACGCCGGAGTTTGGCCCGCCAGACTATCACCATACATTACCATTTACTAGAGAGCCGGTGTCGGATTTATGGGAAATATGCAACTGGATGAACGACCGCCAAAAAGAAAGGTTTACTCAATTCATAAATTAAAAAAAGATGTTACAAAAAGCAGAAATGGTGGAAAGTGTAGACTTCCAATTTTTAAGTGCCCAAAACAAAAAAGATTATTGGGAGAATGGCTTTTTAGTTATCAAGTCATTGTTTACAAGAGAGGAAGTAAAAAAATTGCGCTCCATTGCAGAAAAAGATTTGGTGGAAACGGAGATAATGGTAAAAGGTGACCAAAGCGGCAACCTTACCAAGCTAAAAATGTGGGACAGGCCAGAAGACGATATTTATGGCATGTTCTCTAGGAACGAACGCATAACAGACAATGTGGAAATATTGTTTGGGGAACCAATCTATATTTACAGTGCCAAAATGATTCTTAAAAATGCAAGGGAAGGTGGGGCCTGGGAATGGCACCAGGACTATGGCTACTGGTACAACTATGGTTGCCTGCTACCTACGATGAACAGTTGCATTGTTGCCGTTGATGCTGCCAACAAAGAAAATGGCTGCCTGCAGGTATTAAGGGGGTCGCACAAAATTGGGAGGATAAACCACGACCGCATCAATGGCCAAACGGTTGCTGATGACGAAAAAATAAACGAAGCGGTAAAAAAGTTTGAGCTGGAGTATATTGAAATGCAGCCGGGCGATGCTTTGATTTTTGATGGCAACCTGCTGCACCGTTCAGATAGCAATATGTCTGATTTTGATAGGTGGAGTTTTATTGCATCATACAATACTGTTGCCAATAAGCCATACAAAAAAGTTAGGGAATACGGCAATTACGAAGAACTAAAAAAAGTGCCACGTAGTGCTATATTAGACTTTGAAATGGCTGTTCAAGGGTAGGCATAGTGTTATTTTCACCACATAGGCACAATAGGCATATAGATTTTAAGTTTAAAAATGTCGTATTGGTTATAAGGCCAACATAGGTTTTTGAATAAATAGGGGTCACAAAAACAAATACGATTTGAATAATTTATGTTGGCCTTAATGAAAAAGGACAAGTGAATATTTTCCAGTTTCATCCTATGTGCCTATGCGGTCATTAGTAACGGGAAAGTATTGTCAAAATAAAAAATGTAAACGTAATTACAGTTTTTGTAAAGAGGTTGCATGCAACCTCTCTACAAATTCAAATTGCCCAATTCTCGCCACCTATTCTTATTATACGATTGCACCACATAAATATGAAAAACAATGGAAATAACGATTGGCTTGCTTATCCTGTTGGTTGCAGGTTTTTTTCAGGGCAGTTTTGTATTGCCCATGACAATGACCAAGCAGTGGAACTGGGAAAACACTTGGTTAACCTTCTCGCTTTTAGGGATGGTTGTGTTGAATTTAGTGCTTGCTTTTTTATTCATCCCACACTTGTTTGATGTTTACAGGTCTGTTCCTGTTGGCGATTTGCTTTTGCTAATGCTGTTCGGTTTGTGTTGGGGTTTTGGTGCAGTGCTTTTTGGCATTGCAATGGCACGGCTAGGCATGGCACTGGGTTATCCTATTATCATGGGGTTAATTGCCAGTTTTGGAGCAGTTATCCCTATGCTTGTATTCCATTCAAATGAAGTGGCCACGCTAAAGGGCGGCACTTTAATTTTGGGGTCTGTTATTGTGGTGGCAGGCATTATGCTTTGCGCCCAAGCCCATGTACTAAAGGAAAACCCTGGCAACAACAGCCAGAAAAGCACATCAGGCATCTTTGTTGCAGTTGCAGCGGGCATTTTGTCTTGCTTACCAAATATCGGCTTTTCGTTTGGCAAATCTATTGTTAGCGAAGCTTTGCTTCAAGGTTCGTCCAGTTTTATGGCAGGCAATGCTGTTTGGGCATTGTTTTTTACCATGGGGTTTGTGCCAAATGCTGTTTACACATTTTATTTGCTAACCAAAAACAAAAGCTTTGGCCAGTTTAAATTTTCAACTGCAAGGAATATTTTTATGGGCTTTTTAATGGCAGCCATGTGGATTGGCAGTTTCTACCTCTATGGCATCAGCAGCATAAAACTGGGGGCATGGGGCAGCATTATCGGGTGGCCTCTTTTCATTTCTTTGTCTATCATTATTGGCAACCTTTGGGGCATTGCAAAATCGGAGTGGCAAGGTGCATCCCAAAAGTCTAAAACAAGGCTTAACCAAGGGCTGGCAGTTATTTTCTTGGCAGTGGTAGTTATTGGGCTTTGCAACCTTTTATAAACAATTACTATAAGGTGAGCATCAGAAAAAGCAAAAAAGAATTTATGGAAAATAATTATATTGTTGTGATAGGCAGCTACCTAGTGGCATTGGTTATGAACACCAAAAGGCTGCCTGTTTTGGGGGAAACGCTCATGGCAAAAAACTTCCGTCAAGTGCATGGCGGCAAAGGGTCCAACCAAGCGGTGCAGGCCGCACGTTTAGGGGCCAGCACTTTTTTTGTGGGCAGGGTAGGCCAAGACAATTATGGCGATGGCTTTATATGCCTTTGTAAAAATGAACAGGTAAATGCCGATTTTGTTTTTCAAAGCAGCAACCTGCCAACTGGCGTAGGTTTTATTATTTGCGACGATGAAGGCAATAACATCATCACCATTGATACCGCTGCCATCAACGAATTTGGCGAGCGGGATATAGATGCGGCCTTAGGTATTATTACTGCAAACAGCACGGTGCTGCTACAGCTTGAAATACCCTTGCACACTGCTTTGTATGCAGCAAAAAAAGCCAAGGCCAAGGGGGCTACCGTTATTTTAAACCCAGCACCCGCACAAAATCTTAGCGGCTACGACCTTTCCATGATAGATTACCTAACGCCAAATGAAACGGAAGCAAGGATATGTTTGGGCTTGTCAAAACATGGGGGATTGACTGATGAAGAGGCCGCCCAGAAACTGCTGCAACTTGGCTGCGTCAATATAGTAGTAACATTAGGGGAAAAAGGTGTTTTTTTATGCAACAGCACTACTGCCATGGCTATACCTGGTTTTCAGATGCAGGAAGTGGTAGATACCACTGGCGCAGGCGATGGCTTTAATGCTGGGCTTGCAGTAGCTTTGTCCGAAGGAAAAGATATTATAACTGCTTTGGCGTTTGCCAATGCGGTTGGAGGGCTGTCGGTTACCAAGCCCGATACCATATCATCCTATCATTTCAGGGAAGATGTAGATGCTTTTTTGGCTTCACAAGTGCAAGTGCTGTAACTAACATACCACTATTTTATATTATTCTATATATTTACTACCTGTAAATGATGAATATAGTTTTGTATGAAGCCTTTAGTAGAAAAACTGCCCCTAGCCGAGAATACCTCTTTTGTTGCTAACGTGCACACCACGCCCTCCTTTGAAGTGCCTTGGCACCAACATATAGAGTATGAGCTGATTTTGTTTATAAAAGGCGAGGGTCATAGCTATATTGGCAACTATGTAGGCGAGTTTGCAACAGGCGATATGTTTTTCTTGGGTAGCAACCTGCCACATACTTTTCAAAAAGCAACATCCGATTTGGTAACCAGTGCCATTGTAGTGCATTTTAAAGAAGATTTTTGGGGTGAGGTATTCTTGCAGCTGCCAGAGTGCAGGCAAATAAACCAACTGTTTCAAACAGCTGCAAGGGGCTTGTATATTAAAGGCGAAGCGAAGGAACAATTAACAAAACTGATTAATCAGCTGGTAGATGCTAAAGGCTTTCTGAGGTTGATGATACTCTGTGAGTGCCTGCAAATAATGGCAAGCGATAGTCAAGCATACACCACATTATCAACCCAGGACGTAAAAGAATTTAACCCCAAGTACAAAGAACGGATAGATAAAATTTTCCAGTTTACCATCGACAATTTTCAGGAGCCAGTCAACCTTAGCGAAGTAGCAAAGAATGCGCAGATGAGCGTGCCTGCTTTTTGTAGTTATTTCAAGAGAAGCACAAAAAAAACATATATAGATTTTTTGAACGAGATACGGATTGGCTATGCCTGCAAGCAAATAGTAGATACCCAAAAAACCATTGAGGCCATCTGCTACGAAAGCGGGTTCAACACGCTTGCCAATTTCAACAAGCAATTCTTAAAGGTAAAAAAAATGACCCCATCAAAATACAGGAAACAATTTGAGGAAAGGATGGGGAGCTAGGCATAAGTGGTAAGTCGTCAGTAGGGGCGTATTTCATACGCCCTTATATATATTTCGTTACTCCTCATCACATCAAATATGCTTGTGTAGCCACAAACTCACAAAAACAAGACGAAGCAAAAAGAAAAAGAAGGTTAGAAGGTATTGATAACATAAATTTTCTTCTTTTCTTCTTCCTTAAATCTTTGTGCCGCTTTATGTCTTCGTGCCTTCGTGGCAAATTAACCAAACTTGCCTCTTAGTGTTTTTGTACCTTTATAGCTATAAATTCCCTACCTAATTTATCCTAATTATTGGGGGCTTGTTTTCGAGCCTTTTTGCCCTGATGGCATCTAGTGCAGATGTGCCAGTAGATGTTTTCAATATTTTATTGATTTCCTGTTCTGTTGAAAGGCTAGTATCCCTTACCTCGGCGTATGCTTCTGACCTAAACTCTTGTGCAGTTACCTTTGCATCCATCCTGTCCAGTGTACTCATTAGCCCATCTGTATCTACATTAGAAAGCGTTTTATTAATTTTCTCGCTCACGGCGGCCGTTTTTGCACGTGATTTCAATAAGTTAATCTTGTTTTCAGTCTCGCTTATCTTGTCTTTCAATTGCTTGATGGCTGTTGACATTACATCAAGTGCCTGATCTTCTTTATTAGCCATTGTTGCAAATTCATCTGCTCGATGGCTTGACTGCTGGTATGCCTCGGCAGCTTTTTCTGCCAATTCATGCCCTTTTGCCGAGTCTAGTTTGCCAGTATCTACCATGTCCAGCAAGTCGTTGGCTTTGTTTTCCCATTCACTTGCTTTTGCCCTTTCCTTTTGTTCTTCTGCCCGGTGCTGCAAGGCAATGGCTTTTACCTCTGCCTGCCCTTGAATGGCTTGCTGGTAGTTTTCCCGCAGTTCCCTCAATACTTGGTCTGCAAGTTTTACAGGGTCTTCCAGTTTGTCAACCGCTGCATTTACTTCTGATTTGCCTATCCTGAATATTCTTTCAAAAAGTCCCATGTGTATATGTTTTTTTTGTTTTTAAAATGTTGACTACCACGGGTTGCACCCGTGGCTATTATTGTTCAACCCTTTCAGGGTTTTAAACATGTTCAATTATATAAATGCTTGCTCAAAACTCCTAATTCCTAATTTATAATTCCTAATTCTTCCTAGTGTCTTCTCCCAAACCCACTCCTGCTGCTCCCAAAACCACTCCTGCTACCGCTAATATATGACCTGCCACTGCCAAAAGCAGAAGGCCTGCTGCCACTACTATAATTAGTAGTTGACGGCCTGCTGCTCCCAAAAGAAGAAGGCCTACTGGTGGACGTAGGAGAACTGCTTCCTGACGAGAACGACCTCCCAGAACTTTGAAATGGCCTTGAAGTTGGAGCGGTTGAAGTAGCTGATGTAGCTGGGCGGGTAGTGCTAAAAGAGCCACTACTTGCAGTAGCAGGCCTATTGCCAAAGCTTCCCGAGCGTACAGTCGAACCCGTATTTCTTGGCGAAAAAGAACGTTGAGAACTGGCAGGGCTGCTAATACTAGTGCGGTTGTTTACCGATGGCCTAAAAGAAGAAGGCCGCCCAGCCCCCCCTCTGTATATAGTAGTTGACCTTGTATAAGTATGTGTAACCGTCCTGTAACTGTTGATGCCGTAACGCCTGTAATAAGGAGGGTAATAGCCATAATGGTACATTGGCACATAATACCTATGCGGCGAAAACAAATAGGAAAAAAATAATACTTCCGCTATTGGGAAACTGGAATGGTAGGTATAATATGGTCCACAATAAACGGGGCTGCCTACAATCTGCACATCTCCTACATCGTTCCTGCGGCTTAAATTCAGCGTAGCAACCGTTACCGCATTGGTAGCATCCACATCATCTATTACTTGTATCTGGTTGGCTCCTTCTATTACCTTCAGGAAATCGACCATGCCATCCTTATTCAAGTCCAGGTTGTTAATATCGTTATTGTCCGAGTTGATGGCTTTTTCCAGCTCAGATGGGTTGTTGGTCTGCCTTACCAAGTTAGCAAAGTTGTTAATGTTGAAGCCAGGCAAAGTAGTGGCCTCTATGTTTACATTATTACCCTGTGCCGAAGCATGTAAACCCAATAAACAAGAAGTGCAAAGTGTAAAAAGAAAAAAGAATGCTTTTTTCATAAAAAAATTTAAGTCGAAGTTAGATGATTTGATATTTAATTATCGTTATAAAACGTATAAAATAACAAACTGTTACATCAAGCATCAATAAATACACCAACCCCAATAAAAGCCAATTTGGCAGTGCGTGGCTTTAAGGCTTCTTTTGTCACGAAGGCACCAATACTCGAAGTAGCACTAAGAAAGAAATAAGGGTTCTTCTTTCTTTTTCCTCAAAACTTTGTGCCTCTTTGTGTCTTCGTGCCTTTGTGGCTAACTAATTTCAATCACCCCTCCAACGCCTTGTTGATAAAATAAATCAATGGCTGTGCAGCCTTGCACGCCGCTACAATCGTTGGCACTAATTCTTTGCTGGTCAACACCGCATCTGGTATAGCTGCAGAAGCAATATAGCTTTTCAACTTCAAGTATTGGATGGCCGGGTTGCTTTCCTCATAGCCCTTTGGTGGCCGGGATAGTACCATGTCTTTGCTGTTTTCCAACGCTCTAAGCTGCTGCTTAAATGATGGGCTGGTTACAATGCCGTCAAATTCCTCAAAGCAATAATCTATTTCCTGCCTTATTTTTTTCAACTCTGGGGCAGGTGGCATCCACATTCCTCCTGCTATAAAACTGCCGCCCGGCTCGCAGTGCAGGTAATAACCTGCCAATATCATTTTCTTGCCGCCCTTGCCAAAGCCTGCGCCCATATTGGTTTTATAAGGGCTTTTGTCCTTGCTAAAACGCACGTCCCTGTTGATGCGGAATACACATTCCTTTGGTTGCAAAATGGCAAGCGTGCCATCGTTTTCGCCAACGCCTTTCAATACTTCCCCTACCAGTTGCAGGTAATCGGCCTTGGCCGCTTCATATACTTTCCTGTTCGCCTCAAACCAGTCCCTGTGGTTATTTTGCTTCAAGTCTTTTAAAAACTGAATGGTTGTTTTTTGCAGCATTTATATTGAATATTTGTATTTTCTTGTAAAAATATGTGGAATTGCTGGTGAAAATAAGCCGCAATTATTGCTACGGTACATAAAAGTTTTTCTCTTTGCCACTCGCCTTTGTTCTTGCTCCTTCTCCTTTCGGAGAGGGTTGGGATGAGGTCGGGTTGGGGGTGAGGTTTAACTACAAACATGCGAAAACTTTTATGCAACCAATATGCAGGAAAAATAGGCCAGCAAAGCCCCGAAGGGGTGACATATACTAGCGATGGGTGTAGCCCATCGCATACTGCATTATTTAATTTGGTAACTTTCCAAAAGTTACCAAGTCTATAAAACATACAAAATACCCAAGCCATCGTATTCATCCCAATCCCTTGTCCCCTAAGTCCCTTTTATCACCCTGTCCCTTTACTTATCACTTTCCTATATGGGGGAATTTTGGGATGCTCATGGGGGAATATTTCCCCCATATAGGATTTTGCTTTTGCATTTCCCACATTTCCACGCCAATTTTACCAAAAGTTGGCAGGAGGTAATGTAGAAAGATTTTGGAATTACCCCCCTTTAGTGGATGGGGGCAGGTTTTGGATTTCACCTTTATGCAAAATCAATGATCGTTTTATAGTCAATTCATATTCATTATATGGTCATTATATAGTCAATAAATGGTCATTTTTTAGTAGAAATAAAACAAAAACAAACAGCTATTTAGTATTTCAATTTATTTTAAATCATTGAAAATCAACAGT
>NZ_JBKHKJ010000054.1:0-13502 GCF_046546515.1 Parasediminibacterium schistidii
AATTTGTTTGTTGCCGAGAAAATTAAGATTTTATTCGATTCCAGCGAGAACACGCTGGTAACGCTGGGTACTACTTTCCCCACGCTGGTTTTTTTGACATCACTTATATTTACCCCATTTGGCTATCTTTTTGCGCCAATATTGGCTTCCATAGCTTTGTCGGTAACACTTTACTATACCTTGCTAAGCGATTTTAGAGAAACGTCAAAGCTGCCTCCATTTATTTATATACCACTTGTTTCGTTATTGTTTGTGTTGCATCCTGGCATTATTTACGCTGCTATTTCTGGAAGGGGCGTTGCTGCTATTATGTTGTTTTTTTATTTTACTTTCCGCAGCCTGTTCCGTTACTACAAAACGCAAACAACTTTTTATTTGTCTATGGCAAGTATTTACCTAACCTGCCTTGTTTTTTGTGATTTTAATTTTATTTGGCTGCTTTTGGCTTTTTTCCCATTTATAGTTTTGGTTTCTTTAGAGGGGTTAAAGATTAATAAAATACAAGCACCTGTTACCCAATATTTCGAATCGGTAAACAATGTTTCGCAAAGGCGCAAACTTACTAACCGTGCAATTGCTATATATATAGTATTGTTTTTGCTGCCATTAGGAGCCTTGTTTTTGTTTGGCTACCTAAATGATACCCATGCTGGTATTTCTACCTATTTTTTGCATAGCCAATATGCAAACTGGCATGTAATGGGGGATATACCTTTGGGGCAAGTAGTAGGTAGAAAAGGCACGAATGCCGGGTTTCAATCGCAAATTTTATTTCAGTTTTACGTTTTATTTTTGAATCCGTTGCTCATTCTTGCTTTTCTTTATTTTAAAGGCAAGTTGTATGAGTTGTTTACCTTGATAGCCCCGTTTATTTTAATGGGCATACTTATTATCAACATGCAATTTTATTTCATGGTTGAGTATTACCTTCTTTTTTTAATATTGGCTTTGGTAGGGCTTTCTTTTTATGCAGGCAAGCAATTTACAAAAAAAGCTACTTGGTTTATCGTATTTACAGTAGGGCTGCTAAATGTGTTTACTGGTATTTTCTATTTTAAGCGCACAGACGATTTGGAGGAAAAAAAGTTTTTCTCTGTGCTGAGGCATTATAAGTCGTGGTTAAAAGAAAAAAATAATAGTGAAGATTTTCAAGTAGCCGAATTTATTGCATCAATAGCAAATGTTAATAATAAAGTATTAATTGATGACGCTGCCGCTTTTCAAATTGTCGCACATTTAAAGTCGTTAGAAGGGGTAGAACTGCCCTTGAACAAAAGTTTTGGCACTATTATCGAAAACCCAATTATTGGTGTACGATATATGTGCGTTGCAAAGAATACAAATCCGTTGCGTAATTTCACGGTTTTAAATGCCTATAACCTAGATCAAATGCAAATCCGTGGCCAGTTTGCTTCGCAGGTAATGTTTGAAACGCCTAACTGGGCTGTGTATAGATTGTATGCAATAGAAAACTAAGAGTTAAGTAAATAAAAAGGTTGCCACTATTATAAGGGCAACCTTTTATTATTCATCCACTTCACACAAAACTAACTCACAATAAGCCTTTGCTTAATAAATATTCAGCAATTTGAACAGCGTTGGTAGCAGCACCCTTACGTAGGTTGTCGCTTACCACCCACATATTCAAGGTATTTGCCTGAGACTCATCCCTACGGATACGGCCTACAAATACCTCGTCTTTTTCATGTGCCCACAATGGCATTGGGTACAGTTGTTCAGCATCATTTTGTTGTACAATAATGCCTGGTGCTTCTGATAATAGTTGGATTACTTCTGCTAAGTCGAAATCGTTGGCAAATTCTACATTCACGCTTTCGCTATGCCCACCAACAACAGGGATACGTACAGTGGTAGCCGTTACTTTAATGGAATCATCCTGCATAATTTTGCAAGTTTCTTTCACCATTTTCATTTCTTCCTTGGTGTAGCCATTGTCTAAGAATACATCAATCTGAGGGATAACATTCAGGTCTATTCGGTATTTGTATGCCATAGTGCCTTCAATACCTTTTCGCTCATTAAACAATTGGTCAACCGCTTGTTTACCAGTACCAGTAACACTTTGGTACGTGCTAACAACTACCCTTTTAATGGTATATTTTTTATGCAAAGGCTGTAAGGCTACCACCATTTGGATAGTGCTACAGTTAGGGTTTGCAATTATTTTATCATCTTTTGTCAACACCTCAGCATTTACTTCTGGAACTACCAGTTTTTTGGTAGGATCCATACGCCATGCACTGCTATTGTCAATAACTGTAATGCCCGCTTCTGCATACTTAGGTGCCCACTCTAAAGAAGTACCTCCACCAGCAGAGAAAATGGCTACAGCAGGCTTAGCTGCAATCCCATCAGCCATGCTTACTACTTTGTACTTCTTTCCTTTAAAGTCGACTTCTTTACCTACAGAACGCTCTGAAGCTACTGGTACTACTTCAGTTACAGGGAAACCCCTTTCTGCCAATACTTCCAACATTTTTGTGCCTACTAAGCCAGTGGCTCCTACTACGGCTACTTTCATTGTTTAGTGTCTCCTCAATTGCTGTGTTTGCAGCATTTTTTTATTGATGAATAATTGATAAACTGGTAAAAACAAAACAGCCTCCCCAAGTTGGGAAGGCTGCTTCTATATTTTGTAATACACAAACAATTATACCTTCCCGATTGAGAATAGCTTAATTGTCTTCGTATTTTTTATTGTTATCATTGAGGGGCGAATTTAGGAACTTTATTGCTATAAAAAAAATTTGAACTGCAATTTTATTTCTACATATCACATTGACAAATGTGCAGTAGGCTAAAAAAATTAGATGAAAGGATAAATAGAATTAAATTTCTCTTACATCTTTAGCTCATTTAGGGGTATAAAAAATTAAATGCCTAAATTACGTATGTTGCCATTCTTTTCCTTGTTTAAAGCAATATAGATTCTTTTATGCCTAATATTAGCACCTAAGCCATAGCCCCCTTTTTTATTTTATTTTCTTCATTAAAAATTTCCCTAGCGCAATTGATGGCTTTTCTAAAACATGAAACATTAGGTAAGACATAATGAGCAATAGAAAAAAAACAGGTAACACTTTTACAGCTGTAAATTGATAAAACAACGGGATTTTATTTAAAAAATTGTACATGAAATAAAGTAGGGGTTGGTGTAGTAAATAAAAACTATAGCTACATAGGCCCACAAAGCCAAGTGATTTATCTACAAAAGTCATCTTATTGACCCTTCTAGTTTTCAAATATCCAGCAAATACAAAGAACCAAAATGAAGTTACAAAATACATTGTCAGATGGCTAGTATATATAAAGGACTTAGATAAGATTGTTAAGAGGGCAAATAAAATAACCAATCCCGTGCTGTTTTTGGTAAGTAGCGTTTTGTTGTTATACCTTTCTGCAAGAAACGCACCCCCGACCCATACGAACCATAACTTTAATGGGGATAAATCAAAAGTTGGAGACTTAAAAAATGCTACTTTTTCCTGCAATATCAAGCCAGTTAAAAAAAAGCAAATTGACATTGACAATAGAAGATAAAAAACATTTTTAATTCCTATTTTTTTGCGCAAATAAATAATAATTGGATATAAAATATACAATTGCATTTCGAGAGCTAAACTCCAAAAAGAAGGGTTTATTCCAAAAAAAAACTTACTACGTAAATTATGTATTAATAATGCATGCAATACAAAGTCTAGCTTTCCTTCCGCTAATAAGAAGTAACTAATCCCTTTGGTACCTAAGTAGAAAGTAAGGAAGACAATAAAATACGGAGGATAAATCCGCCAAAACCTCCTACTGTAAAATGACAAAATTTGGAAGTTGGTGCTATTTTGCAAATAACCATAATGAATTAAAAAACCACTTATTAAGAGAAACAACTCAACACCAGACCACCCAAAAGAAATTGGTGAAAATGTGCTAATTATTTCATACAAATCATGAACGGCAATTATTCCATTTGCATTATATTTTTTTACTTCTGGAATAGTTGCAATACATAATTGTGAATGGTATAGAAAAACAGAAAGAAGCGCAATGCCTCGCAAACTATCAATTTTACTAATGTGATTACTTTTAAGCATCAACAAGGAATTTTATGTTACTTAGACCAATTAACTTATTCTCTAATTAACAACAAAGCCGTTGTCACAACTGTGCAAACGGCTTTATCATTAATTAGGCTTAATTTTAAGTGATTTTGGAAATTCTATTAGTAGTAATACTTGAAATAGTACCCTGTTAGCCCTATAAGCAATAGTATAAATATTAAATATACTACCTACAAAGTCCTTTTCACTTCTTCTTCTTCATAAGCAATGATGGTGTCATTAGCATTCAGGTCGATAAAACCTTTCACGGTCAAACCACACTCATAGCCATTGTTCACTTCTTTTACATCGTCTTTAAAGCGTTTCAAGCTGCCCAGTTCTGCAAAGCCACCTTCCTGCCGTGGGTAAACAAGGATACCATCCCTGAACACACGTATTTTATGGTCGCGTTTCACCTTGCCTTCCTGTACATAACAACCTGCAACGGTAATCTTATCAAATTTATACACTTCCCTTATTTCCACTGTGGCAACTTCTTTCTCTTCTACTTTAGGTTCCAACATGCCTTCCATCGCACTGCGAATTTCGTCAATAGCAGTGTAAATGATAGAGTACATTTTTACTTGTACGCCTTCGTTATCAGCGAGTTTATTCGCTTGTGATGAAGGTCGTACATTAAAGCCTACAATAATAGCATCCGATGCTGCTGCCAACAATATATCGCTTTCGGAAATCTGGCCTACTGCTTTGTGAACTATGCGGATGGCAATTTCTTGGTTGGATAGTTTTTGTAATGAATCGCTCAATGCCTCTACAGAGCCATCCACGTCGCCCTTAATGATGATGTTCAGCTCTTTAAAGTTGCCCAAAGCCAAACGACGGCCAATTTCATCAAGCGTGATATGTTTCCTAGCCCTAAGACCTTGTTCACGGGAGATTTGTGCACGCTTGGTGGCTATATCTTTTGCTTCGCTTTCATCTGTATATATCTTGAATTTTTCACCTGCTTGCGGCGCACCATTCAAGCCTAGTATTACTACCGGGGTAGAAGGCGGTGCTTCTTCAACACGTTGGTTACGTTCGTTGAACATGGCTTTTACACGACCATAATACTGCCCAGAAACCATCAGGTCGCCTTGGCGTAATGTGCCGTTCTGTACAAGTAGGGTAGCTACATAGCCACGCCCTTTGTCTAGCGATGCTTCTATGATAGATCCGGTAGCTTCCTTGGTAGGATTGGCTTTTACATCTAATAATTCAGCTTCGAGCAATATTTTTTCGAGAAGTAAATCTACATTCTCTCCTTTCTTGGCAGACAATTCTTGACTTTGGAATTTCCCCCCCCAGCTTTCAACCAGTATATTCATACCAGCCAATTGCTCGTATATTTTTTGAGGATTAGCCCCGTCTTTATCTATTTTGTTTACCGCAAATATCATTGGCACACCAGCCGCTTGTGCGTGGCTAATGGCTTCCTTGGTCTGCGGCATCACGGCATCGTCTGCCGCTACTACTATCACAGCAACGTCCGTTACCTTGGCACCCCTTGCCCGCATGGCCGTAAAGGCTTCGTGGCCCGGGGTATCTAGAAATGTAATGGCCTTGCCGTTTGGCAAGGTAACTTCATAAGCACCAATGTGCTGGGTAATGCCCCCTGCTTCACCGGCAACCACATTGGCACTTCGGATATAATCTAGCAATGATGTTTTACCATGATCCACATGGCCCATGATGGTAACGATAGGAGGGCGAGTTTCAGATGCTGCTGCATCTTCTTCTTCCTCTTCTTCATCCATTTCATCTATATCATCTACGCCTATAAACTCAACTTCAAAGTCAAATTCACTAGCTACTAGTTCTATTACTTCTGCATCTAGGCGTTGGTTGATGCTTACCATGATGCCAAGACCCATACACTTACCAATAACATCGGCAAAGCTTACGTCCATCAGGTTGGCCAACTCACTCACGGTTACAAATTCTGTTACCTGTAGTTTATTATCATCCCCTTCGCCATCGCCCATTGCTTCGGCAGCTTCTTCTCGTTTGGCACGACGGTATTTAGCTTTGAGGCTCTTGCCACGGCCACCACCACCAGCAAGTTTCGCTTGGGTTTCCTTAATCTTGTCTTGTATTTCTTTGGCATCTATTTCTTTGTCGTCCCTGCGTATCGCTGGCCTGTTGCCACTGGTGCCGCCTCTGTTAAAACCACCACCGCCTTGAGCCCCACCACTGCGGCCACCTCCTCCGCCACGGTTATCTCTGTTAAAGCCGCCACCGCCACTGCCTTGGAATCCACCGCCACGGTTGTTAGCAGGTACAATAGGTCTGCTATTGCCTGTTGTTGATGGTGCAGCCGGGGTTTGTTGATGAGGAGCAGTTCTATTATCCCGGTTAAACCCACCGCCTGTATTAGGCTGTTGAGAGCCACGGTTTTGAAAATTGCCACCACCCTGTACATTTACATTTGGCTGGTTATGGTGTGGATGCCCACCGCCAACGCGCCTGTTGTCAACAGGGATGCGTTTCCTTTTCTTCCTTTCTTCTGCGCTTAGTTGCTTTGGCCTTGTATCGCTGTCAACAGGCAATTCAATTTTGCCAAGAATTTTCGGTCCAGTCAGTTTTTCTGCTTGGATATTCTCAATTATTGGGGCATCATCTTCTTTTGCCGTAGAAAGCTCTGCCACTTCTACAACAGGGGTGGATGGTACAATAGTAGTAACTATTTTAGCAACAACTGCTTCTGCTACTGGCAAAATAGGCTGTATTGGATTTTCTACTTCGTTTACTGCAACTGAGGCAGGTGGCACTGGTGTGTTGTTTACTACTGGTATAGCAACTGAATCAACTGCTACTGGCCATACAGAAGTAGGGGTTACAGGGATATTTGTTACTACAGGTGTAGATGTATTGTTATCAATATCTTCGTTGGATTCGTCTTTTTTAGTAAAAGACTTGCGTGGCCTGGTAGAAGAGTCAATGGAAGATAAGTCTATTTTATCTAATATCTTGGGGCCTTCTAGCTCAGGGGCATCAATTTTTGTGATTAATGGGGCAGTTTCTGCAACAATTGCAGAAGGCGATGGTTCAGCCTCTTTTACTGGTTCAAAAACTGTTGGCATTACTACCGCTTCCACTTTTTGAACTTCCACAGGTGCTGGCGGTGGAGGAGGTGCTGGTGCTACAATTACTGGCCCAGCAACTATCGGCGGTGCAATAGCAAATATCACAGGGGCAGCAGGCTGCTCGGCAGGCACATTAACTACTTCGGCAGGTTTAGGCTCTGCTTTTTTATCCTCGCGCCTAAAAGTAATTTCTTCCTCATCCCTTTTTTTCCGTTCTGTTTGCTGGCTCTTAGGTATTTCTACAAGGTCGGCCTTGTTTTTTGCCTGTTTATCGCTATGGAATTCTGCTTGCAAAGCATAATACATCTGCTCTGTAAGCTTTGTAGCAGGCTTCAGGTCGTCCTTGTTAAATCCTTTTTTGGCTAAAAAGTCCACAAGGGTATCTTGCCCTACATTAAACTCTGTAGCCGCGGCCAACAATCTTGGTAATTTCAATTCTGACATTCAGTGTTGTTTAATCCACGGGTTCTTTAAAAATTAAAAAAGAACCCTTTGTATTTGTTTGTGATGAGAAAATTTTTATACTTAATTACATTCTATGGTTGTTTAAAGGGTTAATTCACTAATCCAGCACAAAGTAACCTATTACTTGCCAATAATTCAAAAGGTTATTCTTCTTCCCTTTCAAATTCTTCTTTCAGTACCTTAATTACATCTGCAATCGTTTCTTTTTCCAAGTCTGTGCGCCTTTCCAATTCACCAGGTGTCAAAGACAATACGCTTCGGGCGGTGTCGCAGCCCACACGTTTAAATTCGTCAATAATCCATGGTTCTATTTCATCTATAAATTCATCCAAGTCAATATCAAACTCGTTTGTTTGTTCTTCATCTTCCCTGAAAACATCTATTTCGTAGCCCGTCAATTCACAGGCCAATTTAATATTCACTCCCCTGCGGCCAATGGCAAGCGATACCTGGTCTGCTTTTAAATAGGCATCTACTTGTTTCTTTTCCTCGTCAATTTTCATGTAGCTGATTTTTGCCGGGGTAAGCGAGCGTTGTATTAGTAACTGAATATTGGTAGTGTAATTGATTACGTCGATATTCTCATTCTTCAACTCACGCACTATACCGTGTATTCTGCTGCCTTTCATGCCCACGCAAGCTCCAACAGGGTCTATCCTGTCGTCATAGCTTTCAACGGCTACTTTTGCCCTTTCACCTGGGTCTCTTACAATTTTCTTTATGGCAATAAGGCCGTCATAAATTTCAGGCACTTCTATTTCCAATAGCTTGGCTAGGAACAATGGACTTGTCCTAGATAATATGATAACAGGGTTGTTGTTCTTAGTGTCTACCCTAGCTATTACAGCCCTAGCATTTTCGCCTTTCTTGAAATAATCCTGTGCAATTTGTTCCGATTTTGGCAAAATCAATTCATTGCCTTCCTCGTCTAGCAACAATACTTCTTTTTTCCAAACCTGGTAAACCTCGGCGGATATTATTTCGCCAATCCTATCGCCATATTTTTTTATAAGTACGTTCTTTTTCAAATCGCTGATACGGCTGGCAAGGGTTTGTTTGGCAGCCAAGATGGCGCGCCTTCCAAAGTCTAGCATATCCACCTCTTCATACAATTCTTCCCCAATTTCAAAATCGGGTTCTATTTTAATTGCGTCTGAATACCCTACTTCTTCCAAAGGATCCATCACGTCTTCATCAGCAACAATCATCCGGCGGCGGATAATTTCCAAATCCCCTTTTTCAGCATTTACAATCACGTCAAAATTTTCGTCGCTGCCATACTTTTTCCTTAGCAATGTTTTAAAAACATCTTCTACCACCTTCATCATGGTGGGGCGATCTAATTTTTCAGCATCTTTAAAATCCTGAAATGCGTCTATTAAGTTTATACTTGCCATAATCTAAAAAATCTTTTTTTCAATTTGCCGCTTTTAAAATTTAATTTGTACAGTAGTGGTTTTTATATTGTTGAAAGGGATAACCAATTGTTGCACAATTGCTTTTTTGCCTTTGCCTTCAGTGTGTTCTACAATAATGTCTGTTTCCGCTACTGTCAATAGCTTACCTATCTTCTGTGTACCATCTGTAAAAACAACTTCAACATCCCTGCCTATATTTTTTGTGTACTGCCTATGCAGTTTCAATGGCTCGGTAATGCCTGGGCTTGATACTTCTAGGCCAAAATTGCCTTCGGGGTAAATGCCCGATTCCTCAATTTGGCCATATAGCTGCCTGCTGATACGCACGCATGCATCTATTGGTAAACCCTGATCTCCATCAACAAATACTTTTATATTGTTGATGGGCTTAATTTTTACATCAACCAAAAACAGTTCCGGCTTATCGGCTATAATTTCCCCAATCCATCCTATTATTTTATCTGTCATGCGGTGCGGCTATATGTATAAAGCAGAAGGGAACGGTATCCGTTCCCTTCTGCATCTATTTCTGAATGCAAATGTATAGTAAACAATGGGTATCTTCCAAATAAAAGAAAATGTACTATCCAGATATTTTTTTCGCCACAAAGACTCAAAGTGGCACAAAGCAAAGAAAGAAGCTACTTTAGATAATCTAATACCCTTACCTAGTTTTCTTTGTGCTTCTTTTCTATTTCTGCCTTTGTGGAAAAAAAGCACATAAACAATCTGGTAAATTAAAAAAAATTGGCCCCGATAAAAATCGGAGCCGCAACCAAAACTAACTGCTTATGAGAAAAAATTTAATTTCTATGTTGTTATAAACTTATATACGCAAACTCGATGCCAAAAGTTTTTTTCGTGAACTACACTGTTTATTGGGCAACTAATTTGGTAACTTTTAAAAAGATGCCAAATTTTTCATGGCAATTTCCATAAAAAAATTGGCCCCGATAAAAATCGGAGCCGCAACCAAAACTAACTGCTTATGAGAAAAAATTTAATTTCTATGTTGTTATAAACTTATATATGCAAAGTCGATGCCAAAAGTTTTTTTTCGTGAACTACTCTGTTTATTGGACAACTAATTTGCTAACTATTAAAAAGTTGCCAAATTTTTCATGGCAAGTTCCTAAAAAAAATTGGCTCCGATGAAAATCGGAGCCGCAACCAAAACTAACTGCTTATGAGAAAAATTTTAATTTTTTTTGTTGTTGTTATAACAGATATTACAAACTCGATGCCAAAAAAAATCCTAATTGTTAATTATTTGTTGCTGTTGTTTTTTATTGAAACAAAGAACTTTATGCCTGCCTTACTTATTGAGTACGTTGCAAATGTAAAAAGGTTGTTTTATAAATTTATTACCGTTCAACCCTTTTTTTAGTTTTATGGATAGTTACTTATATATATGCACCAAATATCCCAATGCCAATGTTGCGGCTTTTGTTTTATTCTGACCATCACCTTTGTTTTCTTGGATATCTACTAATCCAAAATTGCTGCCCGCAGTAAAAAAAAACTCCCCAAAACTATTTTTCAGGGTCATGCCAAAGCCAGCTTGTACCCCAAAGTTTAGCGGGGTTAACCGGTCAGAGAGATCTTTTTCTTGTGTTAAATTGAGTTTTAGCCCGTTAAAAAGGGCATTGGTATGTGCTGCATCGGTATATATTTTAACAAGCCCGGGTGCCGAAATATTTATTTTGCTGCGTATCAAAATACCAGCAAAAATACCCCCATTGACAAAAAAGTTGAATCTGTCGGCTTCATACATATAATATTTAAGCATATACGGTATTTCTATGTAGTGTATTCGTATTTTGGTGTAAAAGTCTGCATACAAGTGGTCTGATGACGTAATTCCTATGGGATAAACGCTTTTTGGTATTACTTGACCGCCATTCTTAATAATACTAATAGTGGCATAATTAACTTCGTTTAAAAGGGACCATTTTTTTGACAAGCCCGTTTCCAATACAATGCCACAATAAGGGGACAGCGTGGTTTTGTAACCATCTATTACTGGGTTGCCGCTATTGATTTGCAAGCCGGGTATGCCTATTCCACCCTTTACGCCAAGCGATAGCCTGCCTTGGGCATCTAATTTGCTACTATAAACACAAATGATAAGTAAAAAGGGCAGGATATATTTCATTGAATGTAAAAATATGACTATTTGACAGTGTTATTATAAAAGTAGCTGCAAAACCCCGATTATTAAAAATCTAATTTAAAATTAAAAAAATGTGGACACATAAAAATAACCAATTACATAAGAAGTTTGAGTTTGAAAATTTTTCAGAAGCTTTTGCTTTCATGACAAGGGTAGCACTGGAGGCAGAAAAACTAAACCACCACC
Source organism: Parasediminibacterium schistidii (assembly GCF_046546515.1). NCBI lineage: Bacteria > Pseudomonadati > Bacteroidota > Chitinophagia > Chitinophagales > Chitinophagaceae > Parasediminibacterium > Parasediminibacterium schistidii. The sequence goes on from NZ_JBKHKJ010000054.1 coordinate 11,444, forward strand.
CTTTATGGACAAATGTATATAACCAAGTAGATATTTGGCTAAACACACATGATGCAGGCGATATTGTTACCGACAAAGACCATAAACTGGCAAAAAAAATAGATGCGCTTTTGTAGAAAAAATACAGCATTAAAAGCATTCAGGCATTAAATATGTGGTTAATGTTCATCACATATTATCCATAAAGGCACTAAAGCACGAAGTAGCACAAAGAGGGGAAAATTATATACATCTTCTTTTTTCCTTTTAATTCTTTGTACCTGAAACGCTATTTCTTTAGATATGCATCAATCAAAGCTTTCACTGTTGCAAGCTTTAAGTCAATCCCATTTTTAATAGCTGTGCTTGATGGGTTCAAATACATATCTGGCCACACGCCCCTTCCATTTTTTGCTCTAGTGCTGTCCATCACTAGCCTAAACATGGGCATGATAACTTGCAGCTTGCTGTTTGGCAAAATGATAGTAGGCATATACATGGCCGTATTGCCATAATACCCACCGCCACTTTCTTCGCCCACTATGGTTACGTTTTTTTGCCCTTTAACTGCCGAGGCAAACATTGTAGCCGCTGAAAAAGTATAGCCACCCTGTATTATGTATATATGCCCATTGAAATGATGGTTGGTTTTGGGGTAATAAAAATGGTGTTCCCCACGCCTATTGTGGTAGCGGCCATCTGCCATTTTGTGGCTGCCAAAATGTGCTGAAAACCAATATTTCAATGCCTCTTTTACATAATAAGGGTGCTTTACAGATTGGGTAATAGCCGCAAGCGTGTCGCCATTTTTAAATGCCTTGTTTATAAGGTATTTTGTAAGTAGGTTTCTGTTGCTTACATAGCCGCCTGTATTTTCCCGTAGGTCTATAATTAAGTTTTGACATTTAATACTATGTAGGGCTTTAAACGATTTGCGGAAAAATTTCCCCAAATGCCCCTCGGAAAAGGTAGCCAGCTGCATATACCCCGTGCTGTTTGCAGTGTCTATGCTTAGTGAACGCTTCCTAAGCATTGCCGCTATTTTTCTTTGCTTCCTAGTAGGTTTCTTTACAACTACAATATGCTTAGATGTATCTTTTAAAAGTTGAATCGGTTTCTTTTTTGCAGTAGTATCTCTTTCTGGCGTGTAATTAACTATAGTTGCCTGTGTTCGCTTGCTATCAGGGCCAATGTAAGTAATGCAATAGCTGCTATCAAGCCCCCAGGTTTGTTTATATATTGTAGGGAAATTTCCACTAATTATTTGGCTTTTAAAATTGTAGGCATAGCCATCGCTGCTCAGCAGTTGGAACATGCTGTCTAATATTTCTTTGTTGCCCCTGCCATTTATGCTGGTGATAATAGTACCCCTTTTAAAAATGGTGTCCTTTGGGTTGTAGCTGCCAAGCGCCACCATGCTGTCGCCCCAGGTTTTGATGCTCAAAGGGAATTGTGGGTAGCGGTGTTTTTCTGCCAGCTTGGTATAGTTGGCTGAGAAACGCACTGCTGTGTGTCCGCAGTGTATTTTGCTGATGCAAAAAGCTGCCTTGTTCCTGAAAGCGGTTTCAGGCAATGAGTCGGTGATGCTGTTATAGGCAGTATTAAAATAATAATCTATAGAATCTTTGTGCATGTACCAGTAAAGGCTAGGGTGGTTGGCTTCCAGTATTGTTTGCAGCAACCGTATGTCTTCCCTTAACTGTGGTGCCGATGTTTTTTGGTTGAAATGATAATTTGGTATTTTAGTGGAAATGCAGGAAGCAAATAAGGAAAATAGTAGTATAAGGACAGGATTGTTATTTTTCTTCATTAAATCTCTTTTTATCAACTACTAGACGCTTTGTGAAGTTTTTTTCATCTTAGCCATTTTTCTATCAACTCCGGAGTATAACCCCTCTCTTCCCAAATAGTGCCTGCTTTATTTATTACTTTTTTTTGCAAAATATCCTGCCAGCATTCTTCATATTTCTATTAAATCTCCTTCTGGTATAGTGTGGCTAAATAATTCCAGAAACAAAAGCTGCATATTGCTACATGATGTTTTATCAATTAATACATTTATTAAATGATTTAATCTTAC
>NZ_JBKHKJ010000055.1:0-13376 GCF_046546515.1 Parasediminibacterium schistidii
TGCAACTCAAATTTTCGGTAGTGGTACAATAAAGTTGTTATTATTTCGTTTATATATGAAAGCATTTACTGTGTTATCAGTTTTACGAATATGCCACAATTGCCAAAGTACCAATATCATCAAGAATGGTAAAAACGCATCGAACCAACAGCGTTACCGTTGTAAAGATTGCAATGTAACGCGTGTATTGGATTACCGTCAACCCAGTCGTGTGCTTGATATGGAACAGGTAGCCCTCACCTATACGGAAAGGGGCAGTTTCCGCTCAACAGGCCGTATTTTTGACGTGAGTCATGTTTCCATTTTAAGATGGCTTAAAAAAAAGCCCAGTCGCTGCCCGGTTTTAAATCTACCATCATGCCTGCCGGGAAGGAAAGCCCCATTTTAGAGGTGGACGAAGTGTTTACTTTTTTCTTGTTGAAAATCAACCATATAAGGATATGGATAGCACAATGCAGGCAAACAAGGCAAATTGTTTCTTTCTTCCTTGGGGATGGCAGCATGGCTTCTTGCAAAGAGATGTGGCGAAATCTGCCATATGACTATTTAAAATGCAACATCTTTTCTGATTTCTGGAAAGCCTATAATTATATCCCAGTGAAAACACACAAAAAGGTGGGGAAGGAAACTGGGGAAACAGCGCACATCGAACGGTTGAACAACACCATTAGGCAACGATTTAGCAGAATGGTGCGCAAAAGCCTTTCATTCTCAAAAAAGGAATATATGCTAAACCTTCATTTTAAACTTTGGGCTTATTACTACAACCTTAACCTTAAGACATAAATCAACTATGGTGTACCACCACCAAATTTTCTAAATTTAGATTTGTTACCCAATGATTTTGCCACGAATGCACTAATGGTTACTAATGTTTTTATTCATGCTTATTCGTGCATTAGTGGCAACAAAAGAAAAAAGGGGAATTTCATATACTTTTTGATCCTTAGTGCCGAAGAAAAAAGCGGCTGCATCCGAAAAGGAGCAGCCGCTTTTGGTAAATATTTACTTGTGATAGCATTACAGGTAATGATACCAAGTACGGTTCAAGTCCCAGTTTTCAAATTCTTTAGCAACATCGCTTAAAAAACTTGCACCAACGCTTCCGTCTATCACTCTATGGTCGTAGCTTAATGAAAGGTACATCATGTGCCTGATGCCAATCGTGTCATTATTTGGTGATTCAATAACAACAGGCCTCTTCTTAATAATGCCCACAGCTAAAATGGCTACTTGTGGCTGATTGATTATTGGCGTGCCCATCAATGTCCCAAAAGTGCCTACATTGGTAAAGGTGAAAGTACCCCCGGTAACATCATCTGGTTTCAACTGGTTGCTCCTCGCATCTGCTCCTAATTTATTCACTGCTGCGCTTAGCCCCACGATGTTTAATTGGTCAGCCCCTTTTATAACAGGCACAATCAAGTTGCCAGTTGGCAACGCTGTGGCCATGCCAATATTCAAGTCTTTCTTGATAATAATTTTATCCCCCTCAACAGATGAATTAATAAGTGGGTAGCGTTTCAATACTTTTACCAGGCAATCTATAAACATAGGGGTAAACGTAAGCTTAGTCCCTTCCCTTTTCTCAAAGTCTTGTTTTACCCTTTCCCTCCAAAATACCATGTTGGTAACATCAGCCTCGGTAAAACTGGTTACATGCGGACTTGTCTGCACGCTTTCTACCATGTGCTTGGCAATCATTTTCCGCATTCTGTCCATTTCTATAATCTCTACATTGCCAGACGGGTGTGCAGAAGCAGGGGTAGTGTATTTGCCCGATTCGCCTTCTGCCAAAGTAACCAATGGTACTGTTGGTGTTACAGGCGGCACCATGTACACTGGTTTCAAGTTTTTTGGAACTTCTATACAAGTATGGGGTGTTTCGGCATACTTGATAGGTTGTGGGGCTATGCTTTCCTCAACTGGTTTTGTTTCAACAATTGGGGCTGGTGCTGCAACCGTTTCTACAATTGGGGCAGGCGTAGCTTCAACAATCGGCTGTTGAACAGGTGTTTCAACAATCGGCTGCGGTGCAATAATAGGTTCTACAATTGTTTCAGGTGCTTTCGTTTCTGTTACAGTCTGCATAATAGGTTGTTGTGGTATAGGAGTTTCTGTTCCAGTTTCTGGGGCAATTATTGGCTGTGCAATAAGTTGAGGTGCAGGTGGTGCTTCTACAACAGGTTGTTCAATTGCTTGTGGTGCAACTGAAGCATTAGCCCCCACAGGTTGCGGTGCAACAATAGTTTCTGCAAGAGGCTGAACTGCCGGAAATTCCGCAATAGGCTGAACAATTGCTTGTGGTGCAACTGATGCACCTGCTCCAATAGGTTGAGGGGCAACAATTGGTTGAGCAATCTGTTGACTAACCGGCGCTTCCACAACTGGTTGAATAATATTTTGTGGTGCAAACTGCTCTACTACTGGAGTTGCAGGAGCATATACAGGTTGTGGTGCAGGTGAGTAAACAGGTGCTTCTACGATAGATTGTGCAATAATAGGCTCAACAATTGGCTGGGGATATATTACTGGTGCATCTACTATTGGCTGCGGGGCAATATAAACAGGCGTGTCTATAGATGCTTTTTGCATCACCACTTCTTGCACAGGTGTAGGAATGCTTGGTGTGTAAGGTGGTTGGTATTCCTGCACAGGCTGCTGCACATACACCACTTGTGGTGCTGGCTGGCTAGGGGTATATGCAGGTGCTTTGCCTGTTTTTTTATCTGTTACATATTGTAATACGTCTTTTTTAGAAACCCTGCCATCGGCTCCTGTGCCTGGTATCCTTTCCAGCTCGCTTAGGCTAATGCCTTCGCTATTGGCAATGTTTAGCACCAAAGGTGAGAAAAAACGGTTATTATTTGTTTTAGAAGCATTCTCATAAGGTGGTTGGTAAGGTATATCTTCCTGATATGTATAAGTAGGGGTAGGCATAGGTACTATATAGGGCTGTGGTGCAGGTTCGTAAACAGGTGCAGGGGGCTGCTGTGGTGGTGCTGGCTGGAAAGATGGGGCAGGTTGTGGAGCTGAGGCATAACCCGACACGTTTGTTTCAAACTTGGCAATGATGCTCCCAACAGGTACTACTGCATTCACAGGGTACAGCAATTCTGTAACAATGCCTTCAACTGGTGAAGGTATTTCGCTGTCAACCTTATCGGTCGCAATGTCCAATAAGGTTTCATCCAGTCTTATATGGTCGCCCACTTTCTTGTGCCACCTGAGGATGGTAGCTTCCATGATGCTCTCGCCCATCTTAGGCATTATTAATTCAGCTATTGCCATACAACAAATTGTTTTTATCGGGTTGGTAAAAACGCCCCTCCACCATTAAAATAAAACTAAGTAATTTCTCAAAAATCCGCCTTGCTACATCAACAAATACCATGTATCAGCAAAAAAGCAAATCTATGTTACAGTACACCAAAAGTATATTTTACAAAATGAAAGTTATTCTATGGTTATCCACATATTGCTATCCGCAGCATGTTTAAGGCATTTATAGCTGTTAACTGTGTATTTCTATCCCTATCAAACTTAAAATCGAAACGTTTTGCAACAGTTTTCCCCATCGCTGCTACGCATATCCACACCATACCCACAGGTTTTTCGGCTGTGCCGCCCCCTGGGCCCATGATTCCGCTTACCGCAACGGCATAATCTACCTGCATGGTTGCCCTTATATGCTCGGCCATCAGGGTTACTGTTTCCTCGCTCACGGCTCCTGCTGTTTGCAGTATATTTTCAGGCACCCCCAATAAATTAGTTTTAATGCTGTTGTCGTAGCTAACAATTGACCCCTTGAAATAAGCCGATGCCCCGGGGATGGAAGTAACTAAATAGGCAATATACCCACCCGTGCAGCTTTCGGCTGTGGCAATTGTTTTGCCGTGCTGCAAAAGCAATTGCCCTATGGCGGCTTCCATGGGCAGGTCTTCATCTATTACCAAGTACTCTTTTACCCTTTCTTTCAATAAGTTAAAATGGTGGGCAAGTGTTGGTAGCAATGCTTCCTTGTCCATGCCAGTAGCTGTTAGCCTTAGCCTTACCATGCCATAGTTGGGCAGGTAAGCCAGCTTGATGAAGGGGGGCAGTGAAGCTTCTATGTCTTTAATCATATCGGCAAGAAAGCTCTCGCCAATGCCAGCAGTTAGCAAAGTGCGGTGTTCTATATTAGTTGTCTTGAACTTTACGGGCAGCAGTGGCAGCACTTCATTTTCCATGATCCATTTCATCTCGTGCGGCACACCCGGAAGCGATATGAATACTTTACCATTTTTTTCAAACAACATCCCCGGTGCCGTGCCACGGTCGTTTCTCAGCACGGTACATACATCTGGCACTTCTGCTTGCTTGCTGTTCGTTTCTGTCATGGGGCGTTTCAGCCTGTTGATAAAAATATCTTTTATATGCTCCAGCGTAGGCTCATGCACTATTAATTTGCCGCCAAAATAATCGCAAAGCAATGGCTTGGTAATGTCGTCTGATGTTGGTCCCAGCCCGCCCGTGATTAGGATAATGGAAGCATGTTTGCTTTCTTCGCCCAAGGCATACCAAATATCGTCCCACACATCGCCCACTGCTACCCTATGTTTTACAGGGATGCCAATTTTGTTTAGCTCCTGTGCCATCCATGCGCTGTTAGTGTCCACCACTTGACCTATCAACAATTCGTCCCCAATAGTAATAATAGAAGCAAATACAGTGTCCATAACAATCTTATTTGTATTTTCCGTGCAAATTACAATTGCAAAATGAAATGGATGAAAGTAGTTGCCCTGTTGTTGTTCACAAGCCAGTTTTGCTTTGCGCAAACGGTAACTGAAAAATTGTCTGCTGCATTAAAATTATTGCAGCTAAACCCCACTGCGAAACATGCTAGTATAAGTTTATATGTGTTGAATAGCAAGACAAATGAAGTGGTGTTTGATTATAATAGCCAAGTAGGTCTTGCACCAGCCAGCTGCCAAAAAATAGTAACTAGCGTTGCTTCCTTCGAGTTATTGGGCAAAGACTACCAATACAAAACAGAACTGGGCTATGACGGCAAATTAAAGAATGGCATACTAGACGGTAACTTATACCTCACAGGCTATGGCGACCCAACATTGGGCAGTTGGCGGTACGCAAGCACTAAGGAAGCAGTGGTGCTGCGCAAATGGATAGAAGCTATCCAAAAAGCGGGCATTAAAAGCATAAAGGGGAGCATTATGCTCAACAGCAGTGCTTTTTCTCTACAACCCATACCCGGCGGATGGCCCTGGGAAGATATTGGTAACTACTATGGCGCAGGTAGCTGGGGGCTAAACTGGTACGAAAACCAGTACGACCTCACGCTGAAAGCGGGTACCAAAGAAGGGGGTGCAACAACCATCATGGATACAAAGCCAGAGCTGGAAATAGCCGGGATGATAAACACCGTAAAAACGGGCAAACCCGGCAGTGGCGACAATGCCAATATTTACCTGCCACCATATTCGCTAACTGGTTTTATTACAGGAACAGTAGCCCCCAATAAAAACAGTACCATTGCAGGTGCTATCCCCAACCCTTTGTACCAAATTCAAAACATATTTTCCAAAAGTTTGAAAGAGGCAAATATTGGTTATAAAGACATCACAAACAGTTTTGAATATGCAGCCAATAAAAAAACGGTGGCCAAGCCAGATATTGTTTTCTACACTTATTTATCCCCGGGGCTAGACAGTATTACCTATTGGTTTTTGAGAAAAAGCATCAACCTATATGGCGAATGTATTTTAAAAACATTGGCGTATAACCAAACAGGGGAAGGCACTACCGAGGCTGGTGTAAGCCTAGTAAAACAATTTTGGCAAGACAGGGGCATTGAAAAAAGCGCATTAAAGGTACTAGACGGCAGTGGCCTATCGCCCCAAAACCGCATTACAACCAATGCCTTAGTAAATATCCTGCAATATGCAAGGGACAAGCCTTGGTACAGTGCTTTTTACAATGCCCTGCCCATATACAACGGAATGAAAATAAAAAGCGGCACCATTGGCGGCACCAAAGGCTTTGCAGGCTACCACACAAGTAAAGCAGGGATTGACTATACCGTGGCCATGATTATCAATGATTTTGACGGCCCATCATCTGAAATGGTAAAAAAAATGTTCTTGGTGCTGGATGAATTGAAGTAAGGGGGAGTTTTAGTTACGAAGGCAGGAGGGCTCAAAGTGGCAAGAAGGAATATTGTTAATCTCGCTGGGCGAATGTTTCGAAGGGCATCTCGAGAGTGTAAAATAAACTGTATCAAGAATTAAATTATTTAATTTGTAAACACAGGATATGGAACAGCATTCAAATGCAGGCTTCGACTACGAATTGGCGAAGCAAAAAGTAAAGGAACAGCTACGCAGTGGCAAGTCGTTATTCAGCAAAGGCGGTGCCTTTGTGGCAAAAAATGAGTAACACTATTACTTCCTATTTAAACATCCCAACAACCAATTCGTCTAACGCGTGTATTTTTGCCCAAACTTTTTTATATGAGGAAATTTTTTCTGCTGGTTATTTTTCTGCCCTTTGTTGTTGCTGCGCAAACTAAGCCAATCACGTTGGAAGACATTTACAAAAAAACCATTTTCAGGGCTGAAATCGTCCCTGGCTTCAATAGCATGAAAGATGGCAGGTACTATGTGGAAACCACCACGGCAGGGATTGTAAAGAAAAGTTTTGCCACAGGCGAAACAGTTGACACGCTAGTAGCAAGGAATGACGTGAAAGACGAAAACGGAAAACCATTGCCACTATCTGACATTAGCTGGAGCAACGATGAGAAGTGGTTGCTAGTTACCCAGCAAAAAGAAAGTATTTATCGGCGCTCGTACAAGGCCATTGTATATGCATACAATATTGCCAGCAAGCAAGCTATTAAAATAGACACGGGCAAAATAATACATGCCACTTTTTCGCCCGATGCAACCAAAGTAGCTTTTGTGAAAAACAACAACCTGTTTTACAAAACCCTTGCTACAGGGGTTACTGTACAGGTTACCAAAGATGGCAGCTGGAACAATATTATCAATGGCAATTGCGACTGGGTATATGAAGAGGAATTTTCGTTTAGCAGAGCTTTTCAATGGAGCCCGGAAAGCAATTATATCGCTTACTACCGCTTTGATGAAAGCAAAGTGCCGCTTTATACCATCCCCTTCTACGATAGCCTTTATCCTACCCAATATAGCTACAAGTACCCCAAAACTGGAGAGGCCAACTCTATTATTGAAATCCATTTATATGCGCTAGCCAGCCAGCAAGATATAAAGGCTGATATTGGCCAAGAAACGGATATTTATATCCCACGCATACAATTCACCAACAACAATAATCAATTGGCCATTGTTAGGCTAAATCGCTTGCAGAACGAAATGCAGATATTGTTAGCCGATGTAAATACAGGCAAAACAAAAACAATATACAACGAGAAGGATAAATATTATGTGGAAGTGCCAGATATAAACTTTCTCAGCAATGGAAAGCAATACCTTATTACCAGCGAAAAGAATGGTTTCAACCAATTATACCTGAATAGCCTTGATGGCAAAGCCTCGGTACAAATAACCAAAGGCAACTATGATATTGCCACTATTACTGGCATTGACGAAAAAAACAATAAGGTTTACTTTACAGCAGCATATCAAAACGCCATGTCAAGGGATTTTTGCAGCGTAAACCTAGACGGCAGCCATTTTAAAAAGCTAAGCACCCTTGCTGGCACTTATACCGTGGCCATGAACAGCAATTTTAGCTATTGCCTTGTGGGTTATTCCAGCCTTAATACAGTGCCAACCTATGCTGTTACTGATCCGCAATTGAACCCCATCAGGCAATTGAAAAACAACCAAAAATTAGATGCGCTTACAAAATCCTACGGCTTTGCAAAAGCAGAATTTATTAGGGTGCCTACACCCAAAGGGGACACGCTGAATGGCTGGATGCTGAAACCAGCCAACTTTGATAATGCTAAAAAATACCCGGTGCTGTTTTGCAACTATGGTGGCCCGGGCAGCCAGCAAGTGGCCGATAAATGGGGGGCAGTGGGGGAGTGGCACCAACTGCTAGCCCAAAAAGGGTATATTGTTGTTTGTATAGACAATACTGGCACAGGATACAGAGGGGCGGCATTCAAGAAAAAAACTTATGGGCAACTGGGCAAATATGAAATAGAAGACCAGATAGACGCAGCAAAATACCTGGGCCAGCAACCTTTTGTAGATGCTGCCCGTATAGGCCATTGGGGCTGGAGCTTTGGTGGCTTTATGAGTTCGCTGGCCATTACCAAAGGGGCAGCTGTATTTAAAATGGCTATTGCAGTAGCACCTGTAACCAATTGGCGGTTTTACGATAATATTTATACAGAAAGGTATATGGGGCTGCCCAAGGATAATAAACAAGGGTATGATGACAATGCGCCAATGAACTTTGTTGACAAGATTAAAGGTAAATTTCTCATCATCCATGGCACAGCCGATGACAATGTTCATTTTCAAAATTCGGCGATGATGATAGACGAGATGATAAAGAAAAACATTGAGTTTGAAAGCGGCTATTACCCCAACAAAAACCATAGCATTTTTGGGGGAAACACCAGATTACATCTTTATACTAAGATGACTAAGTTTATTTTAGACAACTTGTAGGTAGCCTGTCTTTTTTACCCTCCTTTAGGGGATTGGGGGTATAGACATAAAAAAAGGGCCAGGATAAAAATCCAGCCCCGTTTTAAAATCCAATATCCTATGAAAAACCAATGCGAATATAATGGTAGTAAAAGAATATTTCCAAATAAAATTTTAAAAAAATAACCTTAAATTCATAATGCGTTGATTTTTAATGCTTTTTAGTTTTAAAATTGTAAGAAATATCCCTCATTTAAGGGGTCATTTACCTTATGCTTGTGCAACATGAAGCCTCGCTTTTACTATTTTGCTTACCCTGTACACCATTGCTATATTGAAGCAAATAACCAATGCCACCACATAGCCTAGCGTGTCATAATGCTGTAACGGGCTTGTTTTGGTTGGTTGGCTTACAATCAGGCCGCCAAATGCAGCAGCCACGCCACCTGCTATTTGTTGGAGGGATGAGTTGATGCTCATAAATGCACCCCTGTCCTGCATTTGCGGTAGCGAAGATGTTAAAGCCATGGCTGGCACCATGCGGCTCATGATGCCCATCATCATTAATATGTTCATCAAAATAACAATGCCAAAGGGAACTGGTGATAGGTTGGTATAGATAATCACCACTACCAGCATCCACAATGCTGCAACAGTAAATACTTTAAACTTGTCTATTTTATCGCTCAATGTTCCAATCAATGGCATGATGATTAAAGAAACCACGCCACCTACCATGAAAAGTATTGGGAGCTGGCTTGTGGAAACATGCAAGTTGTTGATGGCAAAGGCGCTGCCCCAAGGCATCATCATAAAACCACCGATAGACAAGAAGGCGGTAGAAAGGAAACCAATACGGTAGCTGCGTTGCCTAGCGGTATGCCACAAATGCTCAAAAGCATTTTTCTCTGTTTTAATGCCAAGGTGTTTATTTACGGGCTGCAACTTAAACGCAACAATTAACCAAATAATAGTAGACAACCCAACAATCATTAAAAAAGGGGATTGCCAGCCCCATTTGTTGGCAATAAACAGGCTGATAGGTATGCCCAATACTTGGCTTGCGCCAAAGCCCATCTGCATAAAACCCATGGCCCTGCCACGCTGCTGCAATGGGAACAAATCTGCTACAATGGCCGAGGATATAGAGCCAATAACACCACCAAACAAGCCTGTTACAATCCTTGCGGCAATAAGTAACGGATAGTTGCTGGCAACGCTGCAAAAGAAAGTGCCGGCAATAAACCCAACATAAAAGAACAGTAACAGCTTTTTGCGGTCAAACCTGTCGGCAAAGCCTGCTGTTAGTAAACCGGAAGCACCTGCGCTGAAAGCATAGCCTGACACGGCAAAGCCAAACTGCCGGGTAGTGAGCGACATAGACTTCATCATCATATCGCCTAGTGGCGACATTACCATAAAGTCCAACACTACTGTAAATAGTGTTAATGCCAGTAATATGATGGCCAGCACTTGGTAAGGTGTAAATGGTATTTTCTCTATTGCTTTTTCTTTGTTCATTTGCTTGGGATGACGGATAAAGTGCCTTTATATTGTACAAATGAAGGAAATAAATTTTGAAATACCAGTTGGAACATTTTACCAAGGACGTACACCCGGTAGGCAATCCATGCTGCACCAGGCCCACTTGTTCTCTAGAGGCTAGCAGGGATTACGCAAATCATACAATTTTTTAAATATAGCGGTAGTAATTTCCCCTGGCTTGCTATCGCCTATTTGTTTGCCATTGATGCTTAATACTGGCAAGGCAAATTTGGTGGTGCTGGTTATAAATGCCTCTTTGGCATTGTCAAGGTCGGCAAGGGTTATAGAGGTTTCCCTTGCATTAAACTCGGGAAATGACAAGATTTTTTTCCTGTTTATGCCCCACAGGATATTGCTAGAAGCCGTAAGTACTTCATTGTCCTGGGTTACCAAAAAGAAATTGGCCCTTGGGCATTCGCATATTTGCCCTTGGTTGTGGTACAGCAAATCGTCTGCGCCATGTTCTTGTATAAAAGGCTGCAGGTAAATTGCTTGCAAATAATCTATGGTTTTTACTTGTGGCAATTGGCGTTGGTAATTGTAGGTTACTAATTTTATCCCTTTGGTAAAACTGTCCATATTGTACACAAAAGGCGTTTGAGTAATCAGCAGGTTTGGTGCTGCAAGGGCATACCCATCTTCTGAATAGCCGCCTGTTAGCGTAATGCGGATGCCCGCATCGGGCATACTACTGTTTTGCTCAATCAGCTTATAAATCAATTCCTTCAGTTCTTCCCTTTGCACAATGCCATCTAGGTGCATAATAGCGGCAGAGTTGTAGAACCTATCTAAATGATCTTCCAAAAAAATGGGCTGCTTGTTCACGACAACAAAAAAATCGAAAATGCCATAGCCACGCTGTACCGACAAGTCGGATATTAAAATACTTGCTTCCTTTTGCTTGTGCAACTGCCCATTTACAATTGAGTAATTATCTGCCATTGTTTTTGTTTACCTATAAGTGTTTATATGTGCAAATTTGTAATGAGTAGGTATTGAATTATTTTCCCAATAGAAATCTCTGCGAACACAATAGCCAATCTAAGACTGACAGGGAGGGGCAAGGAAAGCAAATGAGAGATTTGCAAACGCTTGGGCGTAGTCGTGAGACATACGCCCAGCACTGCTTTTATTTTGTAAGACTACGACAAGCTGGGTAATTATCTGCCATTTTTTTTGTTTACCTATAAGTGTTTATGTGTGCAAATTTGTAATGAGTAGCCATTGAAATATTTTCCCAATAGGAATCTCTGCGAACACAATAGCCAATCTAAGACTGACAGGGAGGGGCAAGGAAAGCAAATGAGAGATTTGCAAACGCTTGGGCGTAGTCGTGAGACATACGCACAGCACTGCTTTTATTTTGTAAGACTACGACTAGCTGGGAATTCTAATGCTCAAATTTAGCACTTCAGCCCCACTATTGCAAAACCCTTATTAGCTGTTGTTTTTTTTCGCTTTCAAGTCGTACAAATTTTTAGTGATTGTTGATTTGTCAGCATTTGTCATTGCCAAATTTAATGCAATTTCAAAATTTTTAATTGCTTTCATATTGTCAATGTCTGTGTATAAATTTCCTAATAATGAGAAATTTAAATGATTGTATTTTAGATTTAGTTTTTCTGCTTCTATTATAGCCACTTGTTTTCCACCAACTTTTGATAAGGCAAAAGTTCAGTTGAGTGCTACCATTGGCGAGTAGTCTATTAGCAAAAGTTTGTTATAAAGTTGCAAAATATTTTGCCACTTATTGTTGGTTCTGTTTTTAGCAACAGTATAAAGCCAAGCCGTTGGATTTTCGGGAATGCCTTTTAATCCCCAAATTTCCGAAGCCAATAAAAAAGTATCGTTTGTAATATCCTCTGCAATTTCAATATGAACAATACCAAACAACTTACAGAGTACAGAAATTATTTTTCTGTACTCTGTTTTAAAAAGTTGTGGTACTAATGCTGCCTCATTCAAGTTAACCGTTCATTGCTATTATACTTCTTACTTCAACGTGTCCTCCGTGGTTAAGAATAGGACAACCTTCTGCCAATTTCATCGCTTCATCAATGTTAGCAGCTTTTACCACTACATAACCGCCAATAATTTCTTTTACTTCTGCATAAGGGCCATCGGCAATTACATTATTAGGCTTCAACGTTTTTCCTTCAAAACTCAAACGATTTGCGTTTACAATTTTTCCTTGTGCGGCAATACCACCAAACCAATCCATCCATTGTTGAATGTTTGACTGCATTTGTTCTGGTGAAGGCCCAAACGATTCGTTGATTTCGCTTTTGAAAATCATCATAAATTCTTTCATTATTCTACTTTTTAAATTGTTAAAATTAATTGTTACTGGAATTACTTTTTATCCTTGTATTTGTTGCGACTCTTCAAAAGTTGGCCCGTACAAAGAAGGTACTTTATTTCCCGTGGCTCTTAAATGTGAGATAAGTTCGCCCCTATGATGATACAAATGATTGTATAAAATGCTTCTGATAACTTGAATTTTTGGCATTGATGGAAAAGCAGTTTTTTCGTTATTCATTGTCATAGACCACACATTCATATATTGAGATTCATCCGATTTCTCAATGGCTTCTTGTGCAGTTTTTACATTGGCTTCAAATTTTTCTAAAATATTTGAAACCTTTGTTATGTCACCTTTGTCATATTTATAGGTACTCAATTCAAAGGCATCTTGGTTGAATGTAACATCATACCAGTTGTAAAGCTCTGAAATGTGAGATGCTAATTGTCCAACTGACCAAAGATGCGGTTGAGGACGATATTCCAAAGCACTGTCTGGAATAATAGATAAAAGTTTTCTTGTGTTTTCGGCTTCGTGCTGAAATTCAGCGAATAATGCTTCTTTAATCATTTTTTTTTACTTTTTAAATTGTTAATGTTATTTGTTACATCTTAATAACGATTGACATTTTCAAAATTGGACAGATTGCTGAAATTATTTTTTTGTTGGTCGGTTTTGGTTTGAAGGTGGGTCATAAAATAACAGCTAACTCATAAATATGCACAAATCCATTGCGCCAATCCTTTAAAAATAGCTGTATTACTCATTCCTCCCCCTACCGATTCAAAATTTCTTCAACAATGCAATTTTCTTTTGCACGTCAGCAAGTTGCAGCGGGTTGCCAAACTTCCCGAAAGTTTGGAACCACTAGTGTTCGAAACATG
>NZ_JBKHKJ010000056.1:0-11538 GCF_046546515.1 Parasediminibacterium schistidii
GTGCAGGCAATACCTTGCTCGTTATGGGCAATGACTAAAAAACAGATACTACAAAAGAAAACATGGGAGCTTGGGGAACAGCAATATCATCTAACGACACTCACGCTGACATTTACGGAGAGTTTTTCGACCTGTATAATGAAGGACTTAACGTAGCAGAAATTTCAAAGAAGTTAATTGTTGCTAATCAAGAAATAATTGACGATTCAGACGACTGTAATAACTTTTGGTTTGCTTTGGCAAAAGCACAATGGGAATGTAAACAACTCGACAAGGACATTTTCGACCGAGTAAAAAAAATTATTGAAACAGATGCAGACCTTGAAACATGGCGAAAACTTGACGCTGATGAAAAGGACATTAAAAAACGTAAAATAGTTCTTGAAAAATTTCTTGCTGATTTACAAACGGAAAGACCAAAACCAAAGTCAAGAAAAAAGAAAATCATTCGGCAACCAGTTTTTGAAAAAGGGGACTGTTTGACATTTAAACTTGTTAACGGAAATTATAGTGGCGCTGTTGTTTTAGAAGCAGTTAAGGACACTGAATATGGATACAATCTAATTGCTTCTACAAGAATAAATCAACCTGCCAAGCCGACAAAGAAAGATTTTGAAAACGCAGAAGTTCTGTTGCTTAATTATGCAAGTTGGGACAACAAGCAAAACGTAAGTTGGTATCTTCCTTTAAGGCATAAAGCAGTTGCACATTTAATTGAAAAGGTTGACAATATGGACGTGGAATTGAACTACGACCGAAATACTTCAATGTTAGGTGGAGTTGGTGATTTTGACATTTGGTTTATTGAAGTTGCCAATAAGCAATTTGAGTCGGAACAGACAAAGGAAAAACCGACAAGCAGAAAAAGTATAAATGAATTTACAAGGAATAAAAGTAAATGGAAATTTTGGTAAAAAGTGAGTTGAGTTACAATGTTTGACCTACCCTACTTGACCGAAAAGCGAAGAACGACGAGTGGCCACATCACTTGACACAAGATGGAATACCGCAGCAAGTAAACCTGCATTATTTGACCGCCATACCCTGACCTCACAGCGAAGAACTAAGCGAGTAGCTGGACAGTTTTGTAAGACATTTTGTCTTAACATAAAATAAGCCGACCTTGGAGCGATGATGGAGCGATGATGGAGCGATAGACTAAAAACAAGGGTTATATTTAACTGACAAAACGGCTTGAAATGTAGAAAAGACCGTACCCAATTGACAACCTCTGAGGTTGACAAATGCCCATAACATCCGTATTTGCGATATGGCTGGCTTGACCCAACAAAATCGGCTTTTAGTCCTTCTTTAAACTTTTGTTCCGGCTGACCATACAATATTGGGCAGTAGGTTATATATTTGAACTTTAGGAGTAGGTATTTGGCATTAGTTATCGGCTGACCCAGCGCTATTTTCAGCCACATCCGCAAATACCGACTCGTTGTAGGCAATTTTCACGGACACCCTAAGCCTACTTGTACACCTTAATTTTTAAAATGGAATGCTATTTATCCAATTTACAGGACTTTCTGGCGTGGGAAAAACTACACTGGCATATTTAGTTAAAGAGAAATTACTTTCAAAAGGATATAAAGTTGAAGTTATTGATGGTGATGAATTTAGAAAGCACTTATGTAAAGACCTTACATTTTCTAAAGAAGACCGTGAAGAAAACATTAGAAGATTAGGTATTGTATCGAATATATTAGCTAAGAACGGAATAATCACTTTGATGGCAGCCATTAATCCTCATGAAACAATTAGAAAAGAAATTAAAGAATATGGTAATCACGTTAAAACTGTCTGGATTAATTGTGAACTTAATGCTCTAATTCTAAGAGACACCAAAGGATTATATAAAAGAGCGATGTTGCCAAGCGGTCACCCAAATAAACTTAATAATTTAACAGGAATTAACGACACTTACGATATACCTCTAACTTATGACATTCTTATTGATACTACCAATAATTCAGAAGCCACCTGTACAACGATGTTAATAGATTTTATTTTGCTTCAAATTAATAGCATTTAAGATGGATAAAATTGGAATAGACTTGGGCAATGTTATCATAGACCATGTGGGATTTGGTACAACTTCAGAATATTTTGCTACTGGTGATTACAACCTAATTCCACCAGTAAAGGACTCTTTGTTTGCTCTATCACAACTGAATAAAAATAAATTTAAAAACAACGTTTTTGTAATTTATAATGCAACTGATATTGCGGACAATAAAATTATTTCTTGGTTAGATAGTCATAATTTCTTTTACATAACAGGAATAGAAGCAAATAAAGTTATAAGAAGTAAAAAAGGGAGAGACAAATTACAAGCATGCATTGAAAATGAGATAAATTACTTTGTAGATGATAGACTTGAAGTTCTAGGAAATCTTCACCCCCATATACAAAATTTATTTTTATTGGGTGGTCAATCTGAAGAAATACTGGAATTTCAGGAAATTATTAAAAAAGTAAACGTAGTATCAGATTGGGATAGTCTCTTAAAACAACTTTAATGAGTACAGTAGAAACAAATCAAAAAGTAAATATGCCAATTGATTTGCAGTATAAAGACGGACAGTTTTATATTGTAATTTTAAAAACAGCAAGGCGATATTATTTTGACCCCTTTTTCTTGGATTCTTTAAAGGCTCTATATAACATTTCATTAAAAAAAGAAACTGAAGAAGAAAATAATAAACTGGTAAAGTCTTTAGATTACTCCACTTCAAACCATGCTATAGAAACTTGGACAATTGAAAAATTTACAGATGAATATTCAACTTCAGTACCACAAAATAAACTTCTTTTTGTTTTTCATATTTCAAGGTGTGGAAGTACACTTATTTCACAGATATTAAGTGACAGTAAAAAGTTCTTTGTTATTTCGGAACCACCAATAATCAATAAAATTCTTGACCCAAAATCAGGTTTATCTAAACAAATATTTTCCAAATTACTAATTGCATCAATGAACTGTATTAATAGTTCTGCTCCTGAAAAGTCGAAAGACACAGTTATAAAATTTAGGAGTTGGAATACTATTTACTTAAAAGAAATAACTGAACTTTTTCCAACTGCACCATGGATATTTGTACATAGAAAGGGTAGCGAAGTTCTAGCTTCAACTTTGCAAAAGCCGCCAGGTTGGCTAAGGTCGCAAAAAACATATGCAGAATTTTACTCTAAAATCCTTACTTTAGAAACACCTTACATAATAGAATGCGGAAGAGAGGAATTTGTAACAAGGCTTCTTGGATATTTTTGCAAGTTGGCATACTCAAACCAAAGTGAAAAAAGCTATTTTCTTGATTATAGAAATTTAATTGATAATCTTTTTGATACTCTTAAATACGCTATTGATTACGAACCTAATGATAAAGAAAAGGAAAAAATGAATGAAACAATAGGCATTTATTCTAAAGACCCTAATAAAAAAATAAAATTCACAAATGATTCTGAATTAAAAAACAGCTCACTAAGTATTCTTCAATTGAATCTCACAGAGCAGTTTACAGAATCCGAAAGATATAAACTACTAAATAGAGCCGATTATGAAAATTGATTTCTTTGCAGATATGGTTGCCCCTTCTTCATTGCCATTTGAAATAGTTGAAAGAAAAGGTAATGGGCATCCTGATACACTTGCAGACCATTTAGCTGAAAAATTATCAATTGCTTATAGTAAGCAAACAAAAAAAGAGCAGGGCTTAATATTAAGACACCAATTTGATAAACTTTTATTAATGGGGGGAAGATGTAACGTTTCATATGGAAAAGGAAATTTCATATCACCTATACGCCTTGTTCTCAATGGCAGGGTGACACAGTCTTTTGGAGAAACAAAAATTAATTATAGAGATTTGATTTATTCGGAGTGTGAATTATTTTTAGAACAGGAGTTACAAAATTTTAAGTTCTCAAAGGACTGCAAGGTTATTTTTGAAACAACTTCTAACAGTACAAGAGGGCTAATAGATAATTCAGGGACTTCGTCTATAAATTACCGCTTCAGCCCCAGAAGTACAAACTATTTACCTGAATTTAAAAGACCAATAGCTAATGACACGGCACTTGGCTTTGGATTTGCTCCATTTACAGCCCTTGAAAATCTTGTATTAGAAATTGAGCAAACGCTTACCTCTCACCAGTTTCAAAATAAGTATCCTTGGATTGGAACAGACATAAAAATCATGGGATATAGAATTAATGAACGAGTTGAAATTACATTAGCAATTCCTCAAATAAGTACTGAAGTAAAATCACTAATTGAATATCAAGAAAACATCAATTTGCTAAAGGAATTAATATTTAACATTTCTTCCTCTTACAAACAATTTGAAATATCCATTTTTGTAAATCCCTCTGACAATCCCTCAGAAGAAGTTGTCTATTTGAGATATACAGGCTCTTGTATTGAATCAGGTGACGAAGGTGCAGTAGCTAGGAGAAATCGTATTGGAGGAGTAATTTCTGCTTGCCGACCGTACAGTATTGAAGGAATAAATGGGAAAAACCCATCCTATCATGCAGGGAAAATTTATTCCGCTGCTGCTTGGGAAATCGCATCAAAAATATGGATTGAATTGGAAGTCGCATGTGAAGTATTTATCCTTAGCCAAATTGACCGACCATTAGATGACCCATGGCAAATTTTTATCAAAACAAATGATAAAGTTGACAATACTAAGGCTTCAAGGATTGCAGAAGAAATTCTATCCAATCTTTCATCAGTGACAAATAGATTTCTTGACGGGTTTTATACGCTAACATAAAGTCATATTTTAACATGCCTTCATTGCAGGGCTTCGACAAAACTGCCTACAACATCCGTATTTGCGATATGGCTGGCTTGACGGAACACATTCGGCTTTTAGTCCTTTTTTTAGCTTTTGTTCCGGCTGACCCTACAATATTGGGCAGTAGGTTATATATTTGAACTTTAAGAGCACGTATTTTGCTTTTGTTATCGGCTGACCCGGCGCTATTTTCAGCCACATCAGCAAATACCGACTCGTTGGCTGCTAGTTTAGAAAAAAAACACTATGACTGTAAAAGACTATCAAGACGGGAAATTGATTATTTTATCTAAAGCCTTAGACAGTAAAGCTAAAATTCTTAACTTATTTTATTTTCTAAATTTTTTCATTGGAGGACTTTTTATTTTTTTAGTTTTATTTAACATAGGAAATGACTCTATCGGATTACTTTTTTTTCTTTTCATTATCAGTGTTATTTTATTGATCGTGGCTTATAGGTTTATTAATAAATCATTACAATCTGAGAGATTATTTATTAATAAGACGACACTTAAAATATTTAGAAATGGCTTACTGCCAGGTGTAGAAAGTGCATATGACATAAGTTTAATTTCAAAATTCAAACATCTTGACAAACCAGAAATTACTCAACATCCATTAGCAGGACAATCATATGATTATTTAGGTTTTCAAACTGAACAGCAAGTTATTAACGAAATGCACGGAGATAATAGAATTTCTTTTGAGTACGAAAACAAAACCATAACATTTGGTGAGAATATTTACAGTTGGCATTTTGAAGAATTAGAACTTTTGCTTTATGACATAACTGGAAATGATTTTAGATACACAGACGAATTTGAAAAGACTTTTAATGAAGATTGAGAAAACCAGCAGCCAACATTAGGTTTGGCATTATTGGGGCTTGACGAATATTGCCTCAACATTTGTTCTTTATTGTACTTCAGTTCGGGCTTGACGTTATAAATTTGGCTTATGAATAAAACATCAGCAATATTGCAATTATTGGGCTTTGGTTATGGGCTGACGGAATTCTAATTCCCCAACAACGCCAAGCCTTTACTCGTTAGCTGCCATTTTCTCGGACCACTTTTGCAACTTTCGGGGACAAACAAAACACATTTGCACTATATAGTACATGGTAAATAGGACACAGCAAAACAGGTTGGACAAACCCAAACAGTAGACAAAAGCAACTTGGCAAAACCTGCGGCCACAACCTGACCAGGCACTTCGGGGAACAAAAATCTTTCACAGGTTGACACAGCTTGCGGCTTGACAAAGCCCCCTCCGTCGCTAATGTCCCCAACCTATATGGGGGAATTTTGGGATGCTCATGGGGGAAATATACCCCCATATAGGATTTTACTTTTGGACTACCGCCGACTGTAGACTAATTTACAGCAGTTTAGCAACAGACGGACTTGGCAACCTAAAAAGAATCATTTTTAATACATGATAAATCATCATTGATACACGATAAATACACATTGATACACAATAAATCATCATTAAATCACCATTAAATCACTGTAAAACCTTCGTCAATAATGAATAAAACAACTGTATATCAATGAGTTACATCAAATAATCAACCTGAAAAATTAAAAATTGTGAAAATAACCCTGAAAAGAACACAAAAGGAGGCTTTAGGCTTTCAAAAAGTTTTACTTTTCCATAAATCTTGTGGCTTGACAAAGGTCGTTCACAGCTGGACACAGGCTTTTGGTTGACAAAGACCGCTCACAGGTGGATACCGTTTGGGGTTTGACAAAACACAAAATGGGACACCCCGCAGACAAAACGGCTACCAACATCTGTATTTGCGATATGGCTGGCTTGACGGAACTCACTCGGCTTTTAGTCTTTTCTTTAAACTTTTGTTCCGGCTGACCGTACAATATTGGGCAGTAGGTTATATATTTGAACTTTAAGAGCAGGTATTTGGCTTTTGCTATCGGCTGACCCAGCGCTATTTTCAGCCACATCAGCAAATACCGACTCGTTGTACGTCACCCTAAACGACAACCTGCAAGCATTTAATCATCCATGACTTTGCCGACACGACCCCTCGCTATTTTTAGCACATTGCAAGGCACACAAAGCCCCGACACAAAGCCAACCTTGCAAAGAGCTAAAAATGCCAACGCACAGCCCGCCCACCCCAGCGGACGAATATCTATCAACATTTGTTCGACACATCAGCAATGTATCTTTAATCAACACCAAAGCCCACCCACCACCCAGCAGACACAACTCTTATCGGCTTGACCTTTAAACATCAACTAATATCATTCATCAACAACCCACAATCTGTTAATAACTTTTCGTGGACAAAATACGCCCATGAAACTTTCATTAGCTACATTTGGACAAAATACGTCCTAAAATGCCAACGGTTAAAAAGAGTATCTCAACAATAGGAGAACAACTAAGAACATTGAGAGAGAATGCAAATCTTTCATTAAGGGAAGTCGCCAGTAACATTGGTATTGACACCTCTTTGCTTGGCAAAATAGAACGTAACGAAAGACAACCAACAAAAGAGCAAATTAAACAGGTCGCAACTTTTTTTAAAGTCAATGAAAAACAACTTATTAAGGAAATGCTTAGCGACCAGTTTGCATATAAGATAATTGAGGAAGAAGCAGACCTTGACACATTAAAAGTTGCAGAAGAAAAAGTTGAATACTTAAAGAAACATAAATGAGCGATAATAACGACTTAAGAGAATTAACAAATTGGGCTAACCCTCTTGCTGACAAAGAAAAGGTCACACTTGCCGAATATATGGAAACATATAAAAGCCGAATAACTCAAGACAGCGAAAGGCTTTTTGTAAGTGATTTCCTATTCCCATTACTTGGAGAGGAAAACATTAAATATGTTATTCCTCAATATCCTTTTCTTGATTCAGAAGGAAGAACAAGAAGAATAGATTTTGTTTTAGTGAAAGGAGATAAAAAGATTGCTTTAGAAGTTAATGGCGAAACCTATCATGGAGAGGGTGTAATTGCAAAAGAAGTTTATGACGATAATCTTAATAGACAAAATGAAATTTTAAGTTCTGGTTATTTTCTTTTACGATATTCTTATTCACAATTACAACACCCAACCTGGAGAAAGCAAGTAAGTGAAAGTATCAGACGACTTGTTTACAGAACATTTCCTGAAATCTTAGCCGAAGGATTAATTGAACCTAATCATCTGCAACAACAAGCATTAAATGATTTAGACGTAAGAAGAAATGTCGGCTGGAAAAAAGGAATTGTTGTTTTACCAACTGGCACAGGCAAAACCTTTCTTTCTGCGTTTGATACTAAAAAGGTTACTGGAAAAATACTTTTTATTGTACATAGGCTCGATATTCTAAGTCAATCAAAAGAAGCATTTGAAAAAGTTTACCCAAAAGAAACTTTAGGATTGCTCACAGGCGAAGTAAAGGAAAATGTTAATGCCCGTATTCTTTTTGCCTCAAAAGACACATTAAGGAATCCAGAAACTTTGTACAAATTCAAAGCCGATGAATTTGATTACATAATTGTTGACGAAGTACATCATGTAGAGGCTCAATCATATAAAATTATAGTAGATTATTTCCAAGCTAATTTCTTTATGCTTGGCTTAACAGCCACGCCGGACAGGATGGATAGGAAAGATATTTTTGAATTATTCGATTATCAAAAAGTATTTGAGTTTACATTAAATGAGGCTATAGAAAAAGGATTTTTAGTTCCCTATAACTATTATGGATTAAAAGACAACATTGATTATTCTCAAATAAGATACAGAGGAAACAAGTATAATGTAGCCGACCTTGACAGGCATTTAATTATCAAGGAAAGAAACGAGCAAATCTTAAAAGAGTATTTAGAGAAAGGTAAAAGCTATAAAGCTGTTGGCTTTTGTGCCTCAATAAAACATGCCAATGCAATGGCGAAATTCTTTAATGAAAATGGAATTCCTTCTCATGCAATAACAGCTGAAACACCCAACAGAGATGAACTTATAAAGCAATTTAGAGAAAGCAAGTTTACAGTAGCATTTACTGTTGACTTATTTAATGAAGGTGTTGATTTCCCTGATTTAAGAGTACTACTTTTTCTTAGACCAACAGAATCAAAAACTGTTTTTATACAGCAACTCGGAAGGGGTTTACGCCTTTGCAATGGCAAAGAGAATGTTGTCATTCTCGACTTCATCAGCAACTATGAAAAGGCTGGTAAAATAAGGGAGTATTTGGCTAAAGGAAAAGACGAACAGAAAAATGCCAAAGGCAGAATTGAAAAAGTTGTTTATGAATACTCTCCAAACTGTGAAGTTCATTTTGACGCAGCAGTAGAGCAAATCCTCGATAATCAGGACAGAGCAGCAAGAGAAATTACTAAAGAAGATTTAATTGATGCTTACTATACATTAGCAGAAACACTTGGACACAAACCAACACAACAAGAAATTAACGACCAAGGCGAATTTAAAATAGCAAAGTATCTTTCCGTGTTTGGCTCTTGGGTACGATTCTTAAGAGAGATTGGAGAATTTACGGAAGCAAGTTATCATTTCCCAAAAGGCGTACATCTTGGACACATAATGTACATTCTAAAAACATTACTTGATGGAAATTTAAAGAGGACACACCTTGACGAAAAATATATCAGGCTTAGAGGCAATCTTGGGGAGGACAGATTAGGTGCTTTTCAACGCCAAACAAAGTACAAATTACAAGGTCTGATGGAACTCGGACTAATTGTGGATGACCGAAAAATAGGTGCTGATATAGATTACAAACTTAAATTAACGCCAAAAGGAAAGCAATTTGCTGAAGCCTTAAAACCTGTTTTAAAAAATCTTGACTTATCCTTCAAAAAGAAAGAAGGAAATGTTCCTTCTTGGGAAATGAATACTCAACCTTCCGAGTTTAATGAAGCCTTAAAAACTTTTGTAAATAAAAATACTGCTGGAGGATTATTTATTACCGCTACCTTCTTAGAAATGCACGCAGTAGGTTTAATGCTCAATTATCTTTACAGAGTTGAACGCAAAAAGACAATTACAAAAAGAAGTATCTATGACGGCTTCTTTAAAGCATCATTTGTAGCAACATATTGCGACCAGAATGGAATTGAAACAGCAACCGTAAGCGGTGCAGAGCATCGTTGCCCGTTCCTTCTAAATATTCTTGAATCACTTGGCATTATTGAACAAGAAACAAGTTCTATCGAACTACAACAGTTTATTTTATCAAAACAAACTATTCAGTTGAAACCCAAAGAAACTGAAAAGGAAATATTAGATAGAATTACTCAAATCGAAAAATCACCTACTAAAATTTCAGCGGAAGAAACTTCTCTATTAAAAGAAGCATTTGGAAAGGACTTCCTTACTAAAAAGTATTTCTTAACTAATTTCAAAATCGTTAAATAAAATGGCAAACAAATCACACTTTAATTCAGGACATATTGCTATGAACAAACTCAAAAAAAATGGAGTTTCTCACAGCAGCCATATTGAATCACAATTGCCAGAAAAAACTTATCATGGTTTGTTTACCGAGGATGCAGTAACCTTTTTAAAGAAACTTCCTGATTCATCTGTACAGCTTATTTTAGTTGACCCACCTTATAATATTGACTTAGCATATTGGGATACTTTTGAAAATTATCTTGAATGGGCAAAGCAATGGTTAGACCAGATTTATCGTGTACTTTCTGACACAGGCAATTGTGTAATATTTGGTGGCTTCCAATATCAAGATTTAAAAAAGGGAGACCTTTTGGAAATCATGCACTACACGAGACATCATACTGATTTACGTTTTACAAACCTTGTAATTTGGTATTACAAAAATGGCATGAGTGCTCATCGTTTTTTTGCTAACAGACATGAAGAAGCAATTTGGCTTTCAAAAACTAATAAATACTTTTTTGATTTAGATTCAGTACGAGTTCCCTTTGACGAAGCAACAAAAGAGTTATATAAAAAGGATAAGCGATTGATTGCAGAGAATATTGACAAGGGAAAGAACCCAACAAATGTTTGGGAAATCGGCAGACTAAATGGCAATTCAGTTGAACGTGTTGGACACCCAACACAAAAACCTTTGGAACTAATTCGCAGATTTGTAAAAGGTCTTTCATATCCAGGTTCATTAGTCCTTGACTTCTTTGCAGGTTCTGGAACTACTGGAAGAGTTTGCATTGAAGAAAGTAGAAATTCTATACTTGTGGACAGCGACCCACAAATGTTAGAGTATTTCAAACTGCATACTAAAAGCATGAATGGTAGTTTTTTCTCTGCAGAGCATTGCATTAAAATAAATCCAGACCTCAATCAATTTTTAGAACTCGTTGAGGAAAAAGAAAAAGTCGAAGCCTAAAATAAGCCAACGCACCAAGTCAGGCACATTTGCAAGGCACACATAGCCGACACACAAAAGCCAACCTTGCAAAAGAGCCTGCCTTGTGCCAACGCACAAGTAACACTCTACGGTATGACACAGACCCACATTATAGATGACCACGGAGATAGGGCGAACGTACAACAGGGGGTTTGCCAAAATACGGGCTGACGAAAGTTATCTTCGGCTTTTTGTAATTCTATTGTGCTTCATATCGGGCTGGACATTATCTATTTGGCTTTTTGTTGTTATCTTCAAATTCAGTTTTTCAATCATCATCGGTACCGGGCTGACGGAATACTAATTCCCGTACTTCGGCAATCCCTGTCCGTTGGCAGTAATTTTTTGACA
>NZ_JBKHKJ010000057.1:0-11479 GCF_046546515.1 Parasediminibacterium schistidii
GTCTGTGGCGTGTGGCTTCGCTAAGGTCTTTTACAAAGGGCATTCCACCTAAATAGATAAAAGGATTTTCCAATCCCCAACACCCCATGCCTCAACCCAATAAAAAGTCCCTAGCGAATTGCCAATAACGTGTGTCTGTTGGCAACAAAACAAGTGTTCGTAATTTATAAAAAACTTATCTTTTTGACAAATAACCACTTGATACAATTTATTTATAAGCTAATGTGCCAAGAGTTTTGTTGTAGTTCTTTTTTTACTAATATTAAAATAGTTGTAGTGCCAAAATAAGGGTTGGTTTTATGGGCATAAAATCACTCACAAATCACTCACTTTTTCTCACAAATCACTCATAAATCACGCACAAATCACTCAAAAAGTACGCACAAAACACTCACAAAACACTCATAAAAATTTGTCGATATTGTTGATAATCAATGGTTTAAATGAGTGAAGGCGATTTTTTAAAAATGGCAAACGAGGAAAAAAACCGAAAAAAGGCAAAACTGAAACTATTTTAATAAAAACACCAACAATATGGATATTGTGAAAAATACGCAAGTGTCCTCATTTTGGCTTGCTCCTGCCGTTGGTCACAGCTAGACCCGAAGCGGATGGACAGAAGCGAAAGGAAGCAGCCGCCAACATCCGTATTTGCGATATGGCTGGCTTGACGGAACTCACTCGGCTTTTAGTCCTTTTTTTAGCTTTTGTCCCGGCTGACCGTACAATATTGAGCAGTAGGTTATATATTTGAACTTCAGGAGTAGGCATTTGGCTTTAGTTATCGGCTGACCCAGCGCTATTTTCAGCCACATCCCAAATACCGACTCGTTGTACGTCACCCCCGTCGGACACCCTTCTCAACTAAAACCTTCTCCCACAATATGCACCCAAGACAGTAGCACATTTAACCCTCCCGAAAACGCAGCCAAGCCCACCCACCACCCTAAAATCAGATATAGTAATATTTTATAAACAGTAATATAGTTAGACGTATAATATAACCCTAAATTGCAACTCTAATAATAATAAGGGACAACGAATGTTTGAACAGACTTTTAAAAATATAGACGACATACTGCACAAGGACGCAGGTTGTGGCAGTGAACTGGACTATGTGGAGCAAACATCTTGGGTGTTGTTCTTGAAATATTTGGACGACTTGGAGAAAGACAAGGCCACAGCAGCCGAACTGAGCGGCAAGACTTACAACAATATTATTGCACCTGAGTTTCAATGGGCAGTATGGGCAGCACCTAAAGGTGAAGACGGCAAACTTGACCACCACAAAGCATTAACTGGTGATGACCTTGCCGACTTTGTAAACATCCAACTTTTCCCCTACCTAAAAAAGTTTAAAGCCGATGCTGAAAGTGCCGACACTATCGAATATAAAATAGGAGAGATTTTTAGCGAACTAAAAAACCGCATACAAAGTGGTTACAATTTGCGTGAAGTAATCAACCGCATAGACGAACTGCGTTTTCGCACCCATGCCGAAAAGCACGAAATGAGCCATTTGTATGAATCGAAAATACAAAATATGGGCAATGCTGGTCGCAATGGTGGAGAATATTACACGCCCCGGCCTTTGATTAAAACCATTGTGAAAGTGGTAGCCCCCGAGATAGGGCAAAAGATTTATGACGGCGCAGTAGGCAGCGCAGGTTTTTTGGTGGAAGCATTTGAGTACTTAAAGCACAGCAAAAAACTAACGACTACCGATGTAGAAACCTTGCAGGAAAAAACCTTTTATGGCAAAGAGAAAAAATCACTGGCTTACATAATTGGTATTATGAACATGATTTTGCACGGCGTAGAGGCCCCCAATATTGTGCATACAAACACGCTTGCTGAAAACCTTGCCGATATACAAGAAAAAGACCGTTACGATATTGTGCTGGCCAACCCACCTTTTGGTGGTAAAGAACGTGCCGAGGTGCAGCAGAACTTCCCTATAAAAACAGGTGAAACAGCTTCTCTTTTTTTGCAACATTTTATTAAAATACTGAAAGCAGGAGGCAAAGCTGGTGTGGTTATTAAAAACACGTTTTTGAGCAATACTGATAATGCTTCTGTTGCTTTGCGCAAATAACTCTTGAAAAATTGCAACCTGCACACCGTATTGGATTTGCCAGGCGGCACTTTTACTGGTGCAGGTGTAAAAACGGTAGTATTGTTTTTTGAAAAAGGTTCTCCAACAAAAAAAGGTCTGGTTTTACCAACTAAACTTAGACCGCAACCTTGGCAAGACCAATGCCCTGAACGAAAAAGATTTGGCTGAATTTGTTGAACTTCAAAAAACTTTTGCAGAAAGTGAAAATGCTTGGAGCATTAACATTAAAGACATTGATCAAAGTACCTTTGACCTAAGTGCAAAAAACCCAAATAAAAAAGAAGAAGTTGCCTTACGCCAACCGCAAGAAATTTTAGAAGAAATGAAAGCCTTGGACGAAGAAAGCAGCTTAATAATGGATAATTTACAATTGATAATTGACAATGAAAGAAAACATCATTAAAAATAAATCATTTGCTTTTGCTTTGAGAGTTGTAAAGGCTTGTCAGTTTCTTTCAGAGAGAAAAGAATATGTATTGAGCAAACAAATGTTAAGAAGTGGAACTGCAATTGGAGCAATGGTTCGTGAAGCAGAGCAAGCGGAAAGCGGTGCCGACTTTGTGCATAAAATGGCAATTGCTTTGAAAGAAGCCAACGAAACCGAATACTGGATAGAACTGCTTGCACAATCTAATTATTTAGAAGAAAAAGTTGCTATCTCATTGAAAAATGATTTGGCAGAAATCTTAAAATTATTAACGGCAATTATTAAAACAAGTAAAGAAAATGCAAAGAAATAATTATCCATTATCAATTGTCCATTATCAATTAACTACGTTATTATGAGTGATATAGCAAAACCCCAGCAATTAATTGCCGATGTGTTGCAAATATTGCAAACAGCAAGGCAAAAAGCCTACGCTGTTGTTAACAGCGAAATGGTATTGGCTTATTGGCTAATGGGCAAACGGATAATAGCCGAAGAGCAACAAGGCGAACAAAAAGCGGCTTATGGCGAAGCTATTTTAAAAACATTGTCGGCGGCTTTAACCGCCCAATTAGGCAAAGGTTTTTCGTATGCCAACCTGCGGAATTTTAGGCAGTTTTACTTAACATACCCCGATGCTGCAAATTGCTACGCACTGCGTAGCAATTTGAGTTGGACGCACCACCGCTTAATAATGCGGGTAGAAAACCCCATTGCAAGAGACTTTTATGTAAAAGAATGTGCAGAACAGAATTGGAGCAGCAGGGCATTGGAACGTAATTTAAACACCATGTATTACGAGCGGCTGCTATCCTCCAAAAACAAGACAGAGGCTTTGCAACACAGCCAAACCTTAGAAAAAGCAACGGTGAACGATTTTATTAAAGACCCTTATGTTTTTGAGTTTTTAAATATACCCGAGCCAATAAATGCCAATGAAAAAGACATTGAAACAGCATTGATACAAAACCTGCAACAGTTTTTGCTGGAGTTGGGCAAGGGCTTTTCGTTTGTGGGGAGGCAGTTTAGGATTAGCACCGAAACCAGCCACTTTTATATTGACTTGGTATTTTACAATTACCTGCTAAAATGCTTTGTACTGTTTGACCTAAAAACGACCAAGCTTACCCACCAAGATACTGGGCAAATGGATATGTACATACGGCTGTTTGACCACCTGAAAAAACAACCCGACGACAACCCAACCATTGGCATAATACTATGTGCCGAAAAAGACGAAACCGTGGTTAAGTACAGCATACTAAACGATAACAAGCAATTGTTTGCCACTAAATATATGCCTTACTTGCCAACAGAAGCCGAATTGATAGCAGAAATAGAACGAGAAAAAAGATTGATAGCCACCCAACTAAATGAGAAAAATGATGCGTGATATGAGAGAGGGCTGGGAGATAAAAAAGTTGGGAGAGATTGGTAAGGTATCAATGTGCAAGAGAGTATTTAAAGAAGATACTACAACTGAAGGAGGTATTCCATTTTACAAAATTGGAACTTTCGGAAAAAACCCTGATGCCTTTATCACTAAAGAGCGATACAATGAGTTTCGTAGTAAATTCTCTTTCCCCAAAAAAGGTGACATTCTAATATCTGCATCAGGAACAATAGGGAGAAGAGTAAGATATGATGGAGAACCAGCATATTTTCAAGACTCTAATATAGTTTGGATTGATAACAATGAAAAATTGGTTTTAAACGATTACCTCTACCGCTTTTATGAAATATGTAATTGGGGAGCATCAAAAGGAGCAACAATTTCAAGACTTTATAATGATAATCTTAAACAAATTGAAATTTCTTATCCCGAATCCCTGCCCGAGCAACAACGCATCGTAGCCATATTAGATAAAGCCTTTGCCGCCATAGCAAAGGCAAAAGCGAATGCCGAACAAAACCTACAAAACGCCAAAGAATTGTTTGAGAGTTATTTGCAAGGGGTGTTTGAGAGGAAAGGTGAGGGTTGGGAAGAGAATATTTTAAAAGAAGTATGCGAATTAAAAAGTGGAACAACTATTTCCCCATCACTTGAAAGAACAGAAGGTGATGTTCTATATACAAAGGTTGGTGATATGAATTTGCCTGACAATGAAGTTGAAATAAACACTTCAAGCAGATTTGTAAATAGTAAAGAGATTAAGATAAATCAAATCATTCCAGAAGGAGCCATTATTTTTCCAAAAAGAGGTGGTGCAATTGCAACCAATAAGAAAAGGAAAATCATAAAACCTACAATTGTCGATTTGAATACAATGGCAATTATTCCAAGCAAAAAAATTGACAAAGATTATTTCTTTCATTGGTTTCAGCTATTTGATTTGAACAGCATTAGTAATGGTGCAAACATCCCTCAGATAAATAATTACAGTTTTGATGAAGTTTATATTCCCTACCCAAAATCAATAAAGCAACAACAAGTAATAGTTCAAAAACTTGATGAATTATTAACTGAAACCAAAAAATTAGAAGCCATTTATCAGCAAAAAATAAATGATTTGGAAGAACTGAAAAAGAGTATTTTGCAAAAGGCATTCAGTGGTGGTCTGAACTATGATTTTTAATGATTAAATGAATATTATGATTAAAAAAGAATACCCGCTTTCAGAACTTACAGGCAAAATAATTGGCTGTGCTATGGAAGTGCATCGTATTCTTGGCAATGGTTTTCAGGAAGTGATTTATCAAAGGGCATTGGCAAAAGAAATGGCATTGCAGGGCTTAGTATTTTCGAGAGAGCACGAAATGAAAATAAACTACAAAGGCGATGAAATTGGCACAAGACGTGTCGATTTTTTTGTAGAAGAAAAAGTAATGGTAGAATTAAAAGCAGTGGTGCAGCTAGAAGATGTGCATTTGGCACAAGCCATCAATTATTTAGAAGCGTATGGTTTGGATATTGGGTTGCTCATCAATTTTGGCAATTCATCTTTACAATTTAAACGTGTAATGAAACCAAAAAAATCATAGTCAATCAAAAAATCAGAAAAATCATAGTTCAAGACATTATGAACGAAGCAGAAACAAGAGCAGAACTCATAGACCCCAAGCTAAAGGCTTGCGGTTGGGGCGTTGTAGAAGGCTCAAAAATACTTCGTGAGTATAACATTACCGCAGGTAAAATTCAAACAGGTGGCACAAGAGCAAAAAAACTTACTGCCGATTATGTGCTGCTTTACAAAGGCATAAAACTGGCAGTGGTAGAAGCCAAAAGCGATGAATTGGGCGTAGCCGAAGGCGTGGCACAAGCCAAGCAATACGCAGAGAAACTAAAATTGGAAACCACTTATAGCACCAACGGAAAAGAGATTTACAGCATCTGCATGAAAACAGGTGCAGAGGGTTTAGTAACAGACTACCTGGCACCCGAACAACTTTGGAATAAAACCTTCGCCGTTCAAAACGAATGGAGAGAAAAGTTTGCTGCCATTCCGTTTGAAGATGTTGGTGGCACAAAAGGAGCAAGATATTATCAGGAAATTGCCGTAAACAATACCTTAGAAGCTGTTGCCAATAATACGCAACGCATTTTATTAACTCTCGCCACTGGCACTGGAAAAACTTTTATTGCTTTTCAAATTGCATGGAAGTTGTTTCAAACACGATGGAACATCAATAATGCACAATTGAAAATTGAAAATGGACAATTAAAAAACGATGTAAATAATTATCAATTATCAACTGTCAATTATCAATTAAATAGACGGCCTCGAATTTTATTTTTGGCGGATAGGAATATTTTAGCCGACCAAGCCTTCAATGCTTTTTCAGCCTTTGCCGAAGATGCTTTGGTAAGGATTAATCCCAAGGAAATACGCAAAGGTGGCAGAGTGCCAACAAACGGCAGCATCTTCTTTACCATCTTCCAAACCTTTATGAGTGGCAAGGACAAAGAAGGTAAACCAGTTCCGTATTTTGGCGAATACCCAAAAGACTATTTTGATTTTATCATAATTGACGAGTGCCACCGTGGCGGGGCTAATGACGAGGGAAACTGGAGAGGTATTTTAGAATATTTCTCGCCAGCCGTTCAGTTGGGTTTAACGGCCACACCCAAACGCAAAGACAACGTAGATACTTACAGATATTTTGGTGAACCCGTTTATATCTATTCCCTCAAAGAAGGTATCAACGATGGTTTCCTTACGCCATTCAAAGTGAAACGTATTAAAACAACGCTTGACGATTATATCTATACCAGCGATGACCAAATAATTGAAGGCGAAATTGAAGAAGGCAGATTGTACACTGAGCCCGACTTCAATAAAATAATTGAGATAAAAGCAAGGGAGGCAAAACGTGTTCAAATTTATATGGACGAGGCCAACCAAAAAGAAAAGGCAATTGTTTTTTGTGCTACACAAGACCATGCAGCAGCAGTTAGAGATTTGGTAAGCCAATACAAGAAAAGCACCGACCCAAATTATTGTGTTCGGGTTACTGCCAATGATGGGGAAATAGGCGAACAGTTTTTAAGGGAGTTTCAAGACAATGAAAAAACAATCCCAACCATTTTAACCACTTCGCAAAAACTATCAACGGGCGTTGATGCAAGAAATATCCGCAACATCGTTTTAATGCGGCCAGTAAACTCAATGATAGAGTTTAAGCAAATTGTAGGGCGAGGCACACGTTTGTTTGATGGCAAAGACTTTTTTACAATCTACGATTTTGTAGATGCCTATCATCATTTTGCTGACCCTGAATGGGACGGAGAACCATTAGACCCTGAAGCAACTTCACCCCAACCCTCCCCAAAAGAGAGGGAACCAAAGCAGGATGAACCAAAAGAAGGCGAAGATGAGGGTGGTGAAAAAGAAAAACGCAAACGCATTAAAATAAAACTGAAAGACGGAAAAGAGCGTGAAATTCAATCGATGATTTCTACTTCGTTTTGGACAGCAGATGGCAGGCCAATTTCGGCAGAAGAATTTTTAAATAACCTGTTTGGCGAATTGCCAAACCTTTTTAAAAGTGAGGATGAACTGCGTACACTTTGGAGCAATCCAATCACCAGAAGAACACTATTAGAGAAATTAGACGAAGCGGGTTTTGGAAAGGAGGAACTGGTTATTTTGCAAAAATTGATAGACGCAGAGAAAAGCGACTTATTTGATGTGTTGGAATATGTATTTAACAGCGACATAAAACCAATGACAAGAGAAGCAAGAGTTGCAGCAGCACAAGCGACAATTTTTGCTTTGCTTGACAACAAACAAAAAGAGTTTATTGAATTTGTATTGAGCAAATATATTGAAACTGGTGTAGAAGAACTTGACCAAGAAAAGTTACCAATCTTGTTAACAAACAAATATCAATCGTTGGAAGATGCAAAAGATATTTTGGGCAACGTTGCCAACATTAGCAAACTGTTTATAGAATTTCAACAACATTTGTACAAGCAGAAAGTTGCATAATGACACTACTAGCCAATCTGCCAAGGCTTATGAGACACAACCTTATTATGGTAACCTGTTTGACACACCCAGAATGAAGGGCGAACGTACAACATCCGTATTTGCGATATGGCTGGCTTGACCGAACAAACTCGGCTGTTAGTTCTTTTTTTAGCTTTTGTTCCGGCTGACCCAACAATATTGGCCAGTAGGTTATATATTTGAACTTTAAGAGCAGGTATTTGGCTTTTGTTATCGGCTGACCCAGCGCTATTTTCAGCCACATCCGCAAATACCTGCTCGTTATGTGCCATACGCCTGCGACAGTTTCACAAGCTTTGGGGCGACAGTAACCATGGTCTCTTTCATTTAGGGTTGACTTGACTCAAAGCCCACATCAACTTGACTTTTTCTGTTCAACTTTTGTAGTTTTTATTTTTAAATTTAGCATTGGTATCTGTTAGGCTTTTACTAAAGTAATAAACAAGTGGACACAGTATATAATTTGACAAACGTTGTAACCTTAACAAAAACGATTCAGCAGCACGACACATAAAGACAAAAATAAAAAATTGAAAAATATAATTGACAGACCTCTATTCCACGTTGCATTCTATTTGTTGGGCATTCTACTATTATTCTTTGCTCATAAAATAGCACCAACTAATTTGGCTGGACCTGGACTTGATATGTTAGTTTTACTCCTACTGCTTATTTCAATTCCTTATTTGTTCATTAGGACTTTGGTGAAGAAGGACATAACGGTATTGTCTAAAATTACTATTACAGTTATTCATATTTTTGGAGTAGCAGTAATAATTTGGTGTCTCAACCAACCTTCTTGACAATATTTTTAATGAAAGGTAAAATTTAAAGTGCATTTGTAGTTTGAAGCAGTTTTCAGTGGACACAAAAGTTGTTAGTAATTCAACAAACATTACAAGTTTTTTGAGCAACCGTTTATAAAACACAAAGTTCTTTACAAAATTTAAACACCCAATTCCCGACAAGAAGTACGGCACATAACATCCGTATTTGCAATATGGCTGGCTTGACGGAACAAAATCGGCTTTTAGTCCTTCTTTAAACTTTTGTTCCGGCAGACCCAACAATATTGGCTAGTAGGTTATATATTTGAACTTTAGGAGCAGGTATTTGGCTTTTGTTTTCGGCTGACCCGGCGCTATTTTCAGCCACATCCCAAATACCGACTCGTTGGGCGGCTACTTCCGAGACCCCCTAAACCTGTAAAAACGGATTATAAAAGATAGTCGTAGAGCTTTTTGCCGACAATACGCAATCCACAAAATGACCACGGTTCACAGCAACAAGGAAAACGAGGGGCAGCAAAACAGGGTTTGAAAAACTTTATGGGACTAAGCCTAACCCACAATATGACCACGGTTCAAAGCAACACGGAAAAGTCGGGAAGGAAAACAGGGCTTGAAAAACCTTATGGGACAAGGCCTAACCCACAAAATGACCACGACTTACAGCAATAAGGGAAATGTCAGGCAGCAAAACAGAGGTCGAAAAGTTTGGTGGGGACAGTACGCAATAGACAAACAAAACAAGTGCTCGTAATTTATAAAAAACTTATCTTTATGACAAATAAGCACTTGATACAATGTATTTATAAGCTAATGTGCCAAGAGTTTCGTTGTAGTTCTTTTTTTACTAATATTAAAATAGTTGTAGTGCCAAAATAAGGGTTTGTTTTATGGGTATAAAATTACTCACAAATCACTCACTTTTTCTCACAAATCACTCATAAATCACGCACAAATCACTCATGTAGTACGCACAAAACACTCACAAAACACTCATAAAAATTTGTCGATATTGTTGATAATCAATGGTTTAAATGAGTGAAGGCGATTTTTGAAAAATGTCAAACGAGGAAAAAAGGCAAAGCTGAAACTATTTTAATAAAAACACCAACAATATGAATATTGTGAAAAATACGCAAGTGTCCTCATTTTGGCTTGCTCCTGCCATTGGTCACAGCTAGACCCGAAGCGGATGGAAAGAAGCGAAAGGAAGCAGCCGCCAACATCCGTATTTGCGATATGGCTGGCTTGACCCAACAAAATCGGCTTTTTGTCCTTTTTTTTAGCTTTTGTTCCGGCAGACCAACCAATATTGGGCAACACGTTACATATTTGAACTTTAAGAGCAGGTATTTGGCTTTAGTTATCGGCTGACCCAGCGCTATTTTCAGCCACATCCCAAATACCGACTCGTTAGCTGCCATACGCAAATTTCGGATAGCCTTATAATTTGAAGAGAAAAGAAAAGCATATTTTCGCCATGACAAAGGGAAAATATGAAACTTGATAGATATGAATTGAAATCGGATGACCAATTAACAACCTTCGATTTTTTAAGCGAAGGGACAAAAGGAAAGATTGAAAAAGTTGTACAGTTCACTCTAATTTATCAAGAAAATCTTTATAACCTTGCCTTTGGTGACAGAAATTTTTTGACGGGGCAAATTGATGATAAAGTTGTAACAGACAATGGGGATAGTGAAAAAGTCCTTGCAAGTGTCGTTGCTGCGATTTACGCTTTTTGCGACAAAACACCTGATGCTTTGATATATGCCACAGGTAGCACAGCTGCTAGGACACGACTTTACCGAATGGGAATTAATAAATATTATGACATCGTAACTGAAGATTTTATGATATTTGGACAAACAGAGAGTGAATGGGAACAATATGTGAAAGGAAAAAATTATGACGCATTCGTTGTACAAAGAAAAAAGCATTAAATTTGAAACATGAAAAATATAATTGAATTAAACGAAAAGAAAGTGCCAGTTGTACGAATTGACAAATCGTTGAATCAATACAGCAATGTTGTACTTTTTCCAGAGAAAGTAGAGAAAGCGAAACAATCCATTAAAAAGTTTGGACTCCCTGACTTGACGAAGTACGGCAGCTAACATCCGTATTTGCAATATGGCTGGCTTGACGAAACTCACTCGGCTTTTAGCCCTTCCATAAACTTATGTTCCGGCTGACCGTACAATATTGGGCAGTAGGCTATATATTTGAACTTTAAGAACAGGTATTTGGCTTTAGTTATCGCCTGACCCAGCGCTATTTTCAGCCACATCCCAAATACCGACTCGTTGCCTGCCATTTTGCAACCCTCTATTCCTATAAATTAAATATGCCATTTACATTTTCACATCCTGCAATAGTCTTACCCTTGACAAAATGTTCAAGGCGACACATGTCGTTGACAGGTCTTATAATTGGCAGCATGACACCAGACTTTGAGTATTTTTTTAGAATGAAAATCCAAAGCACTTTTAGTCATACAATTGGTGGACTATTTTACTTTGACTTGCCCGTTGGGATTTTACTTTCATTCGTTTTTCATAACCTCATTCGTGACTCACTTTATGACAATTTACCTAAGGTCTTCAAAAGCAGACTTGAAGTTTTTAAGTCTTTTAAATGGAATGAATATTTTAAACAACATTATTTTGTAGTTATTATTTCAGTTTTGGTTGGGGCG
>NZ_JBKHKJ010000058.1:0-11437 GCF_046546515.1 Parasediminibacterium schistidii
AAAAAAATATGTTTTCATTTGGTAACTTGTTTATGATTTATTAATTTAATTATTGCTAATACCATTTCCGCATGCAGACGTGCCACGATAATTTTGTGACCAGCTACCGTCGCTCCATTCCAAATGATATACATCCCTTTCAGTAAATACAATGACGCCATTTTCGCATTGGCAATTTATATACTTCTGGCATTCTGTGCATGCCCGTATGTTCCCGCCACATCCACCCCTAGGCGGCACATAAACAGGGCACGCTGTAATATTGGCATCTGGATAGGTAAGTATCCATGAAAAATGCAGGTAAGTACTGCTTGATGGATTGATATTCTGCATATATATTGATTCGTAACCTGTGTTGTGACCTGAGCCGTCTAGTTCGCATTGGTATTGCAAGGTAGGGTCAACTGCTACCCAATCAGCACTTGTATCAATTACGCAAACGCCATGTGCATTAGCATACTGTTGCCCGTTGGCATCTATTTCTGTTTGTGCCAATGCATCGACAGTGGCCTGATCCACGGTGCTGCTGTATGCCCCGGCAGGGACTGAATAGGTTACCGTTCCTTGTGCAGCATAGCCATCGGTACATTCATTTGTAAAAGCCTGCGACTTTGCCACATTGTAGTACATTAATATGCAGCCACCATTGTCATTTGCTGCTTGCTGCCCGTTCTCATCCAGATAGTGCTGCGCTTGTATATCGGCATCTATTTGGCTAATTGTTGACTCAAATTTACCAGCCGCAATGCTATAGCTTACCTGCTCTCCTATATGCCCTGCACCACAGTCATTTTTTGTATATTGTTGTGTAATGGCGTAGTTTTTATATTTCAATGGGCATACGCTTTGCTTCCTTACGGTATTGTATTCCTGCATTTTTACAATGTTGCCGTAATCGTCTTTTGTAAAGCGCAGCCTGCCCAGTTCATCGTATTCATAATAGGTAAGCCTATTGTTTTCGTCGCAGTCGACCGTTTTCCCAATCAAAGGGTCGTAAGCTACCGTCCTCATCCTTGCTGCTTTTGGGTAAAGCCTTACCTCATCAATGGCAGAGACACTAGTGGCATTGATGCTTACGCTTGCAGTGCCAGCAGGTATGGTGTATTCATAATAGGTAAACCCGTTGACGGTTGGGGCATGTTTCACCAGCGTGGTGCCAGTGGTTACAGTCAATTCGCTTGTTGCCCAAAAGGAAAGCGTGTAGGGTTTTGTAGTATTGGCTATTGTTGCTGACAACCCACTGCTTGCCGACAACGAACAGGAATACTTGCCAGTAACGGCTTTGGTATCTATAAGGTCAACAGTTCCGGTAGATACCCAAGCACCTCCTTGTGCTTGATTGTATTCAAAACTGGTATAGGATGGCTCAAAGGCCTCCGCATTGATGACAGAAGCTACTACATATTTGTCATCATAGTTATAAATATTAGACACAGTGTGGTTGCCTTCATCTTTTATGCCTATCAAGTTGCCATTGTCGTCATAAGTAGAAAGCTGTGTTACTTGGAACACAGAATTGATTGTTGCGGCAGGCCCATCGTAAGATTTCCAATAGTTTTTAAATACGGGTTCATCTGTCCGCTCCACTAAAGCCCTATAAGGTTTTATATCTCCATTTGCCAATTGTTTGTACTCTGTTACGGTCTCACTTAGGCAATAACGCGAAGTAGTAGCCCCTGCTTTTTTAGTTGGTTTTGCTTCGCCATCTTGTTGCCCCGTTAAATTTTCGTTGTTGCTAGGCCCATGCCCTGCACTACTTAAATTATCATTTTCGGCAAATGAGTTTAATAACCTGATTGAATCTTCTAAAGGTTTATTTTTTAGATTATCTGCTCCAGTCTGCGGCTCCACAACATCTATATCCAAAGAGACAACTGTTTTTACAGGCGCATTCAAGATATTGTTTTGCTTAAGCGTATTCAATATGCCTGGATTGGTATAGGTATCACAGCTAAAATAAAAATCCTTGTAAACTACCCTGCCATTGCTTTGGGTGGTTTTTATATGGTTTACCTGATAATTATCGGGGTCATACCCATATTCCGTTTTGCTTTCCACATATTTGGAAGGATCTGCTGTGCTGTAAACCCGCTCGTAGGTAGTTGCAAGTTCTATCCTTCCTGTATAAACATCGTAAATATCAACTCCCAAGTAGGTGTTGCTTGTTTTAGAAAAATTACCTTGGTTGGTCAAGTCTGTGCTTTGCCAGTCATCGTACCGCTGGGAGGAACTTTTGCCTACCATGCACTTGGCGGATGGGTATGCCCTTGTGCCTGTACTGAAGCTTTTCTTTGCATTTGAATAATCGTAGTTGTTTTCTGTTTCTTTTACTTTATTGCTGGATGCATCATAAACCGTTGTTTTAGAAGGCAGCCCATAAGCCCAGTAGGCATACCGCTGCTTCATGGAATACAAAAGGTTATCAGCTTCCCATACTGGGTAAACAGCATCTACGGTTGCAGAGGTTTCGGGGTTGGTAAAATCAAACACGGTTTTGCCAATGCCCCCGGTTCCCTGTATGACCTCTACCCGTTTAAATTGGCTAGGAAGGGGGTTGCAGGCATTTAGAGCTGAGTTGTAATAAACAGCTGAAGACTCTTCCTTGCTTACGTTTGATAAACAACTAAATAAAATTTCTGCTACAAATCCGATGATATCTATTATTACGGCCACGATAGCCAATGGAGTAGCATCCAATACGACATTTATAACATCAACGATAGTCATAAGGTCGCCTACAACTGACAGTACCTCTGCCATAGTTGCCATTGTTTCCTCTTGCTTGGAAAGGCTTACGGCCTGTTCCCTTGACAATATCCCCGGGTATTGGATACGGTACTCGCAACCAAGGTGGAATAATGGCCTGTAATAAAAGTGCTTCGATTCAGGGTTGTAATGGTTTCCAGTTGTTACCTTATTTACAGGGGCTTCTACACCCCACAAAGAAGATGTGCTGGCATCACCATCGGCATGGT
This sequence comes from Parasediminibacterium schistidii, assembly GCF_046546515.1. NCBI lineage: Bacteria > Pseudomonadati > Bacteroidota > Chitinophagia > Chitinophagales > Chitinophagaceae > Parasediminibacterium > Parasediminibacterium schistidii. The sequence continues at coordinate 2,976 of NZ_JBKHKJ010000058.1, forward strand.
AGGCATAATGGGTAACCATGGGGTGGCTGCAATCGTTGGAAGATCCCACGCCGCCATCCGCTACTCTAGTTTGGCATACATGCACGCCGCCTACCATTACTTGCCCATTGATATTGCCTTTGTTTTGTTCATAATAATAAGTAATAAAGCCCCCAGCAGGGTAGGTAATTTGCTTTAGCAAGCCATTTTGCGCATACCCGCTATTGGGGTTAAGTATCTGCTTGCCATCTTTATTGAGGTAACACAAATACTTGAGTTGGCCAGCCGTCATGTCGCCCAAATCCTTTGTCATGGGTATTTTGCTATTATACTCATCTTTGCTAAGGCTTCCATTATAGTAGCCCCATATATCTTTTATGGCACAAAAAGGGGGCGGTACTATGGCATTGTTATCGATAACCAATTTGCCCGTATTATCTATGCCCGTAGTATTAAAATAATAATCAAACACATAAGGCTCATTGAACCCTTTAACATCAACGCCATATTGTATTACGGAATGCAAGCACAAACGGGCTACTTTTTTTAGGGCATCGTCATTGTCTTTAGGTATGCCATACCGGCTAAGCAAAAAATAAGTTGTATTCAATTGGTATTTGGATAAGTATCTATTGTTGTAAAAAATATCTATAGAGGAAAGTACTTTGTCGCCAACCATATCTACTCTGTCCGCCCCATAGTTAAATACTACTTTATGGCCATCGGGATACCTGATGCAACCAATTGTTGGGGTAACTGTAACGCTGGTTTTATGTGTCAATATAGCGTATCCCTTATCATAAAAAGCTATATCGGTTCCGGCAACCGCATTAATATGCCTGTCGTTGGCAGCAGGGTAATCGAATATGATTTTCCTTGGTTTGTCACGGTCATCTTTGGTCAATGCATCGTCTATCTCCGTGAGGTACCAGCTATTTATAACGGTTGGATTTTTAATGCTAGCGTCCACAAAACCAGCCTCATGGTACACCCTATCCGACTCTAGCTTGGGCTGCGTTATTTGATGCTTCAAACTTTCATCGCAAAAATTGCTTTTAAGCACTTGTGTAGTGCCATATTTATTGAAGTGGTAGGTAACGCCAGTTTCATCCTGTATACTGAATGACACGATTGTGGTACGGGTGTTTGGCAATGAAGCATTTGTGGTAAACTTTATTTTCAGCTTAGAATCCCCTAGGCAAACCCCGCTGCCAATGCCAGTACTGGCATTCAAAGTACCCTTATCAAGTATAAACAACCCAGTACGCCCGTTCAACATAAAAGAAAAATAGTCAAGCTCCCTGTCGGCCGTTACACTATTCATCGGCTTATATAGGTGATTTTTATCCTTGAAAATAGGATAAAGAGTGAGTATATTAGGGCAGCCATATTCTACATTGGCATTGCTATATAAATACCCAGCCGGGTATTTGGTTATATCGTCTATACTTTCAGTGCTGTTGACAGGATTAATATAGGGCTTTTGGTCATCCGGTTCCCCTACCTGCATCCGTGTAATTACTCCGCCAGCAACCAAGCCCCAGCCAGTGCCTACATTGGTAGCCACTTGGTTTACGCTTAGCCCGTTCCCCGAATTGTAATTTAACGATACAGGGGCAGTAAGCCTGCTCTTGTCATCCTGCCAGCTAAATATGGGCAGCCCAAAAGTTGCGCTGCCAGTCTGTAGGTTTACTTGCCCACTGGATTTGGTAACAAATAAAAACAATATCCCATAAATAATAGCCTTCATACAATACCCTTTATCTTTTGTTTTAAACTATTTTTTCTTTTTTAGTTCGTCTACCTGCTTCTGCAATTCTATCACATACAACGTCAATTCCTCTATCTTTTTCAGCAGCACCACTTGGTTATCCCCCAAGTCAACTCCTTCTTTTGCCACCGTTGCAGCCGAAGGCATGTCTGGCAGGTGCTTGTTTTTAGCTATGTAAGTGGCTACTGATTGCAGGGTTGGGAGGGTGTAGGATTTGTCGAAGACATAGTCTGCCCATGGCCCCACGTCTACTTTTACTTTTTTGGTGCGTATGCCCCCTTCCACATACAGCTTGTAGGCGTCCGACATGCTGGTGGCATTGATGTTGGTGCCGATGACCACTTTGCTAAGCATGTTGAACCCTTCCTGCAAGTCTGTGCCAGTGGAAGGCTTGCCGCTGTTTGGGCTAAAACTAGACGCCCACGCCCCATATGCCGATGACAGCTCCACGAAAGCACCTTCGCCCGTGTAAGCTGGCAATAGGGCATATACATCCCACGTGGAGTGGTTGACATTATCTGTCATGATAATCTTTACACCATCTATCAACCTTGTATAGCCTTGGTTGTAAAAAGTCCCTGCCGCATACGCAGCAGTGGAACCGGCAAAGCCGTTGCTAGTCCTGAAGTGGATGAAGGTTTCCGCATTGGAATTGGCATCGGCAGTATAGTTGTTGCCCCCCACTATATGCAGCACAGCGTCCATGCCTCCTTGCGGCAGGGTAAGCGTGCCTAGCTTGTACCATCCTGCCGTGCCGTCAGAGTTGCCAAGGGCAGAGCAGCCTGTATTTTGCGTGTTGGCCGTGCTTTTCACCACGTTGCCTTGGTCGTCCACGGCTAGTAATGCCTGCGTGCCTGCCGTTGTCGCTTTCAAACCCGTGAATTTCAAGCCCGACCCGCCGCTAGCACCGGAATTTACTTCCAACCTAGCAGTAGGGTCTGTTGTGCCAATGCCGACGTCTCCCATGAAGGTGTTGTCGTCCAGCTCGCCATCAGGGATAGGGGTTTCGCTATTTGCCTCAATGTCAGAGTGCCAAACCAATTTTAGTGCTTCGTTTCTTGCATACCCAGTAAATGAAAAATCGGACATTGAAGAATTTAGTGGCAATTTCAGTGCTATATACGTCCTAGCAGTAGTGGGGTCATTGATATTTGTTCTATAGTTTATCTTCACCAATTCACATCCACTCTCGCTATTGTAAGAAAGCATATTTGCCTTGTTTGTAATATTTGCAGAAGATGTATTCACTTCTATGGACATTTTTTTGTTCCCCGCACCGCTGCTGCCCCTTATTGCACTCAACTTGCCCATAACAAAATGGTCGCCATTCATGGGTACACCACCAACATAAGCCTCGTGCAACAATATATAGTCTGTGCCAGGCGATGGGGTTAGGATTGAAGCATCTTCTGAACCTGTATGCAAGTAGTCAATTTTCCTGTTTATATAGAAATCCCTTCCGAGGTTGTTTACATCCACCCCGTTGTTCACGTCAAAAGATTTTATGTTATGTATCACTAAGTTGTGACCGCCAAAATCATGCAACCTGTCACCATTTGCCGTAAGGTCTGCATTGGCAAAATTCTGCCCTCCTGCCCCTCCCGATACACTGCCATTTACCGTGAAGTCAACAAGCCGGAGCGTGGCACCGCTGCTGGATGCAGTTGCGGCATAAATGCGGAAACTCAATTCAGTGGAGGGCTTCAACCCAACGGGAGTACTAAGTGGGAAACTTATGTTGGTATTGGTCTTGGGCATCCGCAATGGCTGGCTGGAGATGGTGCCAAGTAATTGACTGCCCTGATAGGCCGCTATGGTAACGGCCTGCGGGCCACCTTGGCTAGATTTTAAATCAAAATTGACTGAGGAAATGCTTGCAGCATAGCCCGTGCCTATCCCGAGCGTTACCTGCATGTACGCATTGTTCTGTACCCACCCCGTGCAATTGAACCCATAATCCGAAGCCACGGAAGTGAGGCTGCTGAGGGTTACCGTGCTGTGCATGGCGGCAGCCGCGGGGTTGCTCACTTGGTTTACATTCGTTGCGACTCCGCCGCCGCCAAAAACAGCAGAATAAATTTGCGCCTTTGCGCAGCAGCAGATAACTAAACAGATAGGAAGCAGGTGTAACTTTTTCATTTGCCTTTGTTTTGTTTTTATACTGTACAGGAAATAGCTTGCGAGAATTGTTTCAATTAAGGCCATTCGATTAAGAAAGCCCATTCAATAAAATCATGCAAAGCATTTAACCAGTGCTATAAAATTGTTTGCCCCAGGGGCGGAGTCGAACCGCATCGCTTATTATCTAAGCAAAGCGCTTGCTTAACCTGGCAGTGTCTGGTTGTTTATGCCTTTTGCCCATGTGCTTTTCAGGCCTAACTAACCTATTGTTTTTATTTTAAACCTTTTTGCGCCAGGGGCGGAGTCGAACCGCATCGCTTATTGTCTAAGCAAAGCCCTTGCTTAACCTGGCAGTGTCTGGTTGTTTATGCCTTTTGCCCATGTGCTTTTCAGGCCTAACTAACCTATTGTTTTTATTTTAAACCTTTTTGCGCCAGGGGCGGAGTCGAACCGCATCGCTTATTGTCTAAGCAAAGCCCTTGCTTAACCTGGCATCTTGAACGTTATATAATAATCCTTTTTGCTATCTTAGCCATGTTACTGTCCTTTTTCCTTAGCTGTTTGTTTATTTTGGAATTGAACAACGCCTCGTCGTTTACCCATGAATTGGTTCCCGGTATTGCTATACCCGTGAAATCTACATTTTTAACCGTGCCTTGGTACGCCCCCCATTTATCGATGATTGAATCGTTGTAAACGATTACCTTGTACAAAAGGTCGAACAACCTCCAGCTTGTCCTGTTGTGCGCAACATAAGGGGCGGCAAATGCAAGAGAAATTGTGGCCTGCGCTTTGGCGAGGCTGCTACCCGTGAACCCGCCAGCTAAATTTTTCAATGCCAGGTTCTCAAAAACCACGTCCGATTTCCGCTTGTCAAAATGCGCCGCTATGTTGTTTGTACCCCCTTTTTTGTTGCCCACTATCTGGGATGGCACTTTCTGCATTTCGCTGCGCCAATTGGCTATCGGTATTGCGCGCATATTCTTGGCCAATACCTTATGCTTGAACTTATAAATTTTGGGGTGCATAAAATGGGCCACGTTGGTCTTGGCGTTCAGCACAAAAGCCTGCCCATCGGCAGCGGTAACTTTGTCCCTCTTCTTCTTCCCTGTGCGAGGCCTGCCTTGTGCCGAACTGAATGATGGGAACAAAACTTGCGCACCTAATGCAGCAAGGGACAACCCCAAAAATTTCCTTCGTTTCATGCCAATTTTTTTTTATTGTTCTAATTTAAACCCCACCCTAAACTTAAACGGTTGCCCCTTGGGTATTTGGCTATAGCTCAAGAAGTCCCACAGCAGTTGTATATTGTTTTCCCGCTTGCCCACTTTGTATTTCTTTGTAAGCCCCACTAGCCCACTTGGTTGCCAGCCTATGGAGGGTATGTGGAAGGCACTTAATTTAGTGCTAAGCTCCGGCAAGTAGTTTTCCTCGTAGCCCCCCGTTGCCCAGATGCTTTTTTTCAAGTGTATGTCCAAGTAGCTGCGCAAGCCCATGCCCTGGTTGCTCAACCTGATTTCCTTCATGCTGTTGCCCCAGCCCAGCTTGTAGCTGGCACCTATGCCAGCGGTGGCATTGTCATTTAGCTTGTAACCCACTGTCAGGGCTATATCGCTGCTTACGGGCAATAGCCCATTCGGCCGTTGGCTCTGTATGTTGCAGCCATATTCCAGCCGTTTCAGGAAGCTTTTGGTTTTTTGGCTATTGGGCTTAAAGTCGGGCATGGCCATGTCGCTGCTGCTGCCGCATGCGCTGTTTACCTTGTCTTTCAGTTGCCCCATCTGCTGCTTGGCGGCTTGCACCTGCTGGCTGAAATAATTGGCACTTGGCCCACCCGCAGCCCCAAGCTTGCTTTGCAACAATTGCTGGATGGACGCCCTTGTCTGCAAGCCTGCCAATGCCTGTGGCGTGCCGTAATTGTCAGGCACACGGAACAGGCTGGCCAACTGGCTGTTCTTGGCCATGAAAGACTGGAAGGCGGGCATGCCCCTTACTGCCGTGAGTGCCTTTGCCTCTAGCTTGTCCATGTCTTTCAAGGTCTCCTTGTATTCGTTTACCTGCTGCTGGTAGTAGTAAACCTGCTTGTTCATGCCCAGCATTTCCTTGCCCATGTTGTAGCCAGCTAGTTGTTGTTTTAGTTGCGACTCCCTTTGCTTGATAAAGTTTTTCACCTCCCCGGCCATTTGCAGCTTGCCTTCCAGCGCCGTGGCAGATGCGTTCAATTGGTTTGCTCCTTGCAGGTTGGCATCTGGCACTTGCCCACCTGGGGGCTTGGTTGTTGACAAAAACTTTGTAGCCGTTTGTATACTGTCCAGCCTCGGCACATACTCGTTCAGCCTTTGCAGCTTGCTGAATGGCTTGCTTAACTTCTGCCGCAGCGAGGCGTATTTCTGCTTGGTGTTCCCGAAAACTTGGCTGGCACGGGTGCTGTCTTTTTGGGCAAGCTTTTTCCTAAGTTTCTCCTCCTGCTTTTCCATCCTGCCTAAAACTTTGGATGTTTGCTTGTCTAATTGGTTTGACAAAGCATCGTATTTGTTGCTTAGCAATGCCGCTTGCTTGGCGTTCAAACTGCCCAATGTATCCAACGAAAACTTGCCAGAAGTGTCCTTCCCAAGCCGTGAGGCATTGGCATGGCACATCAAAAGCATGAAGCTGCTAAACAATAACATTTTAGGCAGTATGTCCATTAAAGCAGTTTTATTGGTGACAATCCGAGCAAGTGGTAGCTACTAGCTAAATTATCGGAACAATTGGTAATTATTAAAACGTTTTGTTATTCCCCCAAAAGCATATTGACTTGTAATCGCCTACTCTTTATTGAATCTTATTATTGTATCTTATTGGTTAATCCATTGTAAATATAGAAACTGTATTTAAAATAACCAAAAAAAATAGCGGGGTGATTACACGGTATTTTTCTGCATTTTTCGCGTAAAAATCCTGCACTGTACACTACAAAAAGTTGCAGTTTTTACGCAAATTATTTTGCATTTTTAACGCAACGTACAAGATTGAATGATAGCTGTGGCAGTTATAAAACAATGGCTTATAAAAATATAATTAACTTTCATTGCTCCAAAACTGGAGTTGGATTTTCAATCAATATTTTGTTACGCCACCGATTATTAATCAACCTATTTTCTCATTTCGGGCCTACCATTAGGCCGTATAGTCATATTAAAAAAAGGCTTGGTACGTTGCTTGCAAAAATGCACAATCAATAATATCCCTTCAGTTTTCAGTTATAATAGTATTAGGTACTACTATATTTATACTCATGGGGAAGCCAACCAATGCCTGCCACCACTGGTGAAATTTACAAAAGATGAGTTATTAAAAAAAAATCGACTTTTTTTTACAAGGCTATGTGGCCTTATGCAAGCGAAGCACCTTCTTTATGCTATGTGCCAACGTAGCAAAAATAGATGTGCATAATATTGTGTAAGGTCAGTTAAGAATTAGGAATTGGGCTATTGTGGTTTACCAACAAACTCATCCATAAACTTCTTTATTTGGGCTTCGCATATAGAATTTTTGCCTTCGTCAATTACTACCCGGTAGCGGAACGTAACAGACTGACCTTTTTCCAAGTGTAGGTTTTTGGTAGATTTACCATTGGTAAATATCTTTTCGCCCAATGGGTTGGCGGCAAATAAGCCATAGCCCCTTGCATGCCAAAAAGTTGGGTAGTTAGGATTGGATGGATGGTCGATAATAACAATACTTACAGAATCGTTGCCCATTTTTTCAAACACCTTGCACCATGCAGCCCTTGTGCTCCAGGCATCATTGCCCATTTTGCCTTCGCTGGTAATATAGTTGCCATTAGCCTGTTTATCTGTTCCACCTTTCACAATGGTTACAATGCCTTTGTCATCTGTAAATTTCTGGTCTTTATCATTGGGTATCTGTAGTTCATGTGCCAAACGCAAACCCAGTAGCCCATCCTTGGCGTCATTAAAAGTGACTGGCATGTCGGCTGTCAAGGTAGTAACCCTGTCGATTACCCTTTTGTGGCCCACTTGGCTAAACTCAAGCTTGGTTGTTTCTTCCAGCAACACTTCCTGCTTTTGGTTAACCCAATTGGCATGGTAGCTCAAGACACCTTTATCACCACTGGTGGTTTCGCTAATTTTATCCGTTTTTACCCATCCATAAACGTCTTTCTTTTCTTTAGAGATGGCATAAGAATTATTCCAAAAGTCCAGCCCATTTACGTTTTCATAGTTGAACCACATGCCAATATGGTGCGGGTGGTCTGTTGGGTCATTAAGCTTGGGGTTTAGCGGAAAAACACGGGTAACAATTGTGCCCTCCACCGTTGCTATAGGATATAGCACAGGCTTTTCCAAACTGTCTGGGTATAGAAAACTGGTGAAATAGGTTTTGCCAATGATTACGTCAATCTTGTTTTGGCCCGCTACCTTCACTACACTTACGTTGTTTTTCTGCGCCATTGCCTGTACAATTGAAATGGTAGCCAGCATTGCTACCGCCAAGTATTTTTTATTCATATAGTGCTTCGTTATAAAATTGAAAGTTAGGGGATTTTTTGGTGTGGGATTGGAAATCCCTTTTATCTGGGTTCGAC
>NZ_JBKHKJ010000059.1:0-10326 GCF_046546515.1 Parasediminibacterium schistidii
TTATTGTTGAACCCAAGGGTATATTGCATCCCCAGGATGTTTTTAAAGTTACTTACCCTTATTGGCACCCTTACCTCCGTTTCGCTGGTGCTGGTTTTTATGTCCTTGTAGAACAACTGTATTGGCTTGCCTTGCAGGTTTGAAGACCCATAAGTAGCCAATGGTTTCCAGTTGAAATCCACATCCCCAATCTTGATGCCAACCAAGCTTTGCTGCGTTTGATTGCTGGACAAATTAGTAAAGCTAATGCTGCTTTGATAAGGGAATGGATTGGTAGTGTCGGCAAATACAAAGCCACTATCAACAAACGTCCACAAACGGTTGCCTTTGAACAAAGTGTCTAGGCCAAGCGTGAAACGCTTTTCTAAAGCCACATCCAATGCTGTAACAGAGCCACTATTATTCACGTCAGCTGCTATTAACTTATAAGGATTAAACACATACTTGCCCAAAGTGTAGCCTTTTAGCAATGCCACATCCAAAGCGCTAACGCCGTCATTTATCAAGGAATCGTCCCCTTTGAATGCCTTCAGTGTATAGTTGCCACCAGCAGGTACCGTGAAGCTGTAATTGCCCAAGGCATCGGTAGTTGTAGTGATGGAATCGTTTAGCGAAACAGTAACGGAAGGCACTATGTAACCCAATTGGTTACTAATATTCCCACTGATAGTATATTGAGAAGGAGTTGTAATTGTAACTACCACGCTATTGGAAGTAGCTGTGGAAGCAGTTACACAACTAATACTACTGGTAATGGCACAACTAATTACATCACCATTGCTTAGGTTTGAAGTAATATAACTGCTAGATGTAGCCCCGCCAACGGCAGACCCGTTTTTCAGCCATTGGTAGCTTGCAGTACCTGCATTTATCACAGTTGCAGTAAATGTAGCTGTTGAGCCAGAAGCTACAGAGATACTTGTAGCCCCGTTATTAATAACCACCGATGGCGTTACAGGCGTTGTAATACTTAGTACTAATGTAGCAGTACTGTCGCAACCATTGCTATTGCCACCCACAAAAGCTTTTGTATATTTTCCAGTAGCTGTATATACAATCCCATTCCAAGTATAACTACCACAAGCAGAAATATTTGTAGTAGAGGTTGTTGGTATGTTTACTGTCAATTGCAATGAGGCTATACTGTCGCAACCATTACTGCCGCTTCCCACAAATGTTTTTGTATAAGTACCACTAGTTGTATATACAGTACCGTTCCAAGTATAACTGTCACAAGCCGTGATGCTTGTAGTAGAAGTTGTTGGAAGGTTTACTGTCAATTTCAACGTTGCGGTGCTGTCGCAGCCATTGCTGTTGCCACCAACAAAGATTTTTGTATAAGTACCACTAGTTGTATATACAGTACCGTTCCAAGTATAACTGCCACAGGCCGTGATGGTTGTAGTAGATATAGTAGGTGTGTTTACTACTAATTTCAACGTTGCAGTGCTATCACAGCCATTGCTGTTGCCACCCACAAATGTTTTTGTATAAGTACCGCTAGTTGTATATACAGTACCGTTCCAAGTATAACTGCCACAAGCTGTAATGCTTGTAGTAGAGGTTGTTGGCACGTTTACGATCAAGTTCAAAGTGGCAGTGCTGTCGCAGCCATTGCTATTGCCACCCACAAATGTTTTTGTATATTTTCCAGTAGCTGTATATACAATCCCATTCCAAGTATAACTACCACAAGCAGAAATATTTGTAGTAGAGGTTGTTGGTATGTTTATTGTCAATTGCAATGTGGCTATACTGTCGCAACCATTACTGCCGCTTCCCACAAATGTTTTTGTATAAGTACCACTAGTTGTATATACAGTACCGTTCCAAGTATAACTGCCACAAGCGGTAATACTTGTAGTAGAGGTTGTAGGCAGGTTTACTGTCAATTTCAACGTTGCAGTGCTGTCGCAGCCATTGCTGTTGCCACCAACAAAGATTTTTGTATAAGTACCACTAGTTGTATATACAGTACCGTTCCAAGTATAGCTGCCACAAGCCGTGATACTTGTAGTAGAGGTTGTTGGCAAGTTTACGATCAAGTTCAAAGTGGTAGTGCTGTCGCAGCCATTGCTGTTGCCACCCACAAAGGTTTTTGTATAAGTGCCACTAGCTGTATAAACCGAACCATTCCAAGTATATCTGCCGCAAGCCGTGATACTTGTAGTAGAGGTTGTTGGGGTGTTTATTGTCAATTGCAATGTGGCAGTGCTGTCGCAGCCATTGCTGTTACCACCCACAAAGGTTTTTGTATAAGTGCCACTAACTGTATAAACCGTACCATTCCAGGTATAGCTATTACAAGCACTAATAGTAGTGGTTGAAGTTGTTGGGTTATTTACAGTCAATACCAATGTGGCAGCACTATCGCAACCTGCAACATTTACTAAATGGGCTACATAAGTACCAGCAGCACTATATGTCGTGCCATTAAAAGTATAAGAACTGCCTGCGCAAATACTAATAGCAGTTGTAGAAGTAGAAGGCAATTTCACTTTAATTACAAGAGAATTACTTACAGAGCGTGATGTAACACAGGTAACACTACTTGTAAGCGTGCAAGTTACCACTGCACCATTGGTTAATGTGCTAGTAGTATAGGTGGCACCTGTACCCACAGTTACACCATTTACCTGCCATTGATATGTTGGCGATGCGCCTCCATTAGAAGGGATTGCCGTAAAAGTTACGCTTGTACCCGCACAAATAGAGGTTGTTGGGGTACTTATTGTAACAGAAGGCGTTGCATAAGAAGATACCGAAACAGTAATGCTATTGCTGCTTGCTGTGCTTAGTGTAACACAAGCAACGCTGCTTGTAAGCGTGCAGGTAATTACATCTTTATTGGCCAGTGCATTGTCGCTATAAGTACTTGTATTGTTGCCAACGCTTATGCCATTTTTCTTCCATTGATAAGTAGGTGTCAATCCGCCGTTTACTGCCGTGGCGGTAAATACCACGTTATTACCCAAACAAATGTTTGTAGCTGATGCTGCTATTAATACTGAAGGAGTTACAGGGGCAGTAACTGTCATGGTTTGCGATACGCTGTCTGTGCAGCCATTATCGCTGGTTACAGCTAAGCCCACAACATAACTACCTGTTTTTGAATAGGTATAAGTTGGATTTGCTGTTGTGGAAGCAGCACTACCATCTCCAAATGACCAACTATAACTATTGGTGCCACTACTAATAGTGCTTGTATTGGTAAATGCAAAGCTATTGCCTGTAAGGCATTGTGTACTGTCATTAACAGTAAAGGAAGCATTTGGTTGGGGGTTTACTGTTACAGTATTGATTGCACTGTTTGTACAGCCATTATTGCTGGTCGTCAATAATGTTATATTATAAGAACCTGCAGAGGCAAATACAAATGTTGGGCTTGTAGCAGTAGAACTAGAATCGCCTATTGCCCAAGTATTTGTAAGCGAGCCAGAACTAATGGTACTAGTATTCTGGAAAATAAAGTAATTGCCATTCAAACACTGAGAAGCTGTATTAATAGTAAATGCAGCAACAGGTATCGGGTTTACAGTAACAGCTAAGCTAGCAGTTGTGGAACAACCAAACACATTTGATACAGTATAAGTAATAGTTGCACTGCCAGCACTTACAGAAGTTACTATACCATTGCTATCTACTTTGGAAATAGTACTATCACTGCTGCTCCATGCGCCACCAAAAGTGCTATCGGTAAGCACAAGCATATTGCCAAGGCAAACATTTGTTTTGCCACCTATTGCAGAAACAACAGGCAATGCGTTTACTGTTACCACTGCCGTGTCTGTAGTAGTGCAGCCAGAAGTATTGGTTACTGAATATAATATAGTATCAGTGCCAGCATTTATTGCTGTTACAATGCCACTAGTTGCATCTATTGTTGCAACAGCAGTGTTGCTGCTGATCCATGTTCCACCTGTCGTGGCAGAGGAAAGTTTAGCTGTATCGCCAGCACATATAGAAGTTTTGCCAGTAATGCTCGCAACTACTGGTAGTGCAGCAATAGTGCCATTGCCAAATACTGTTGTAGTGCATCCATCTGTTGTTACAGAATAGGTAGTAATAATATCCCCAGCAGATACGCCAGTTACAGTTCCTGAAGCATTTATTGTTGCAATAGTAGTATCATTGGTACTCCAAGTGCCACCTGGTGTAGCATCAGTTAAAGTAATTGAAGCTCCTACGCAAATGGTAGTTGCTGGGCTTTGTATTGAGGCAACCACAGGATTGGCAACCACGGTAAATACTGTAGTGGCTGCATTGCTACATCCATTGCCGCCACCTCCACCGCCGCCGCCAGTTGGGTTTGTCACGGTATAATAAATATTTGCTGTTCCAGCAGCAACACCTGTAACAACCCCAGTATTGCTTACTGTTGCAACAGCAGTGTTGCTGCTACTCCATGCTGATGTACCGCTATTAGGGATAGTAGAACCATTAATCAACTGGCTTGAATAGCCAATGCATACTTTGTTATTGCCAGTAGAACTAACTACTGTTGGTGCTGCGTTTACGGTAATCCTACTATTAGCAACCGCTGGGCAAGCTCCAGCTCCATTAACGACGTATTGGATAATTACTTGGCCAGCAGCAACACCTGTAATAACCTGTGTTGTGCCAGTACCAGAAGATACTTTTGCAATGGCATCATTAGCACTGCTCCAAGTACCGCCAGAAACGCTCTCTGTTAAAGTAGTAGTTGCATCCACGCAAACGGTAGTTGTACCTGTTATTCTGCCGGCATTTCCGCCGCTATTAACAGTGATGCTCGTTGTAGCATTAGCAGTGCAGCCTCCAGCATTTGTTACTGTATAAGTAATGGTTGCAGGGAAACCTACACTTGCAACGCCAGTAACCAACCCTGTACTATCTACTGTTGCTAGGTTTGTGTTGTTGCTAGTCCAAACACCGCCAACAGTAGCATCTGCAAGTTGTATAGTTGACGAAGAACATACAGAACTTGGGCCTGTGATGGCTGCAACTGTAGGCCTTGCGTAAACTGTAATTGTTTTTGTTACACTACCGCTACAAGTGCCATTGCTTACGTTGTAAGTAATGGTTACAGTACCTGCTTTCCTAGGCGTTACCAAACCAGTAGTAGTTACTGTAGCTACCGCAATATCAGAACTGCTCCAAGTAGTAGTAGTACCAGTGGTAGAATCCCTTAATTGCAAGGTTGAGCCTATACATACCCCACTAGAACCTGTAATATCAGAAACCTGCAGGGTAGGGGCAATAGTAACAGGGTAAGATTTAGTCCTAGAACAACCATTGCCACCATCAACTTTAAAGGAAACATGAGCATCGCCCGTTGTTAACCCACGTATCACAACCGAAGTGCCAGTTACGCTACCTACAGTAGCAGCCACTTTTGTACTGTCAACAGACCAAGTGCCACTGTTTACAGAATTGGTTGTAAACGTAGCCACGCTGTTTATACAAAGGGCATCGCTCCCTGTAAGTGTAAAGTTAGTTGGCTTAGGGTTTACTGTAATATTGGTTGATGTGGAATTGATACAGCCATAAGTATTAGTAACCGTATAGGTTATGGTAGCATTGGAATTATTATTCCTAACTGCCCCGCCAACTACTTCACCGTTTGTACCCACAGTTGCATTAGCAGTATTACTTGTGTTCCAAACGCCACCAGCTATTGCATTTGTAAGCAGCACAGAGTCGCCACTACATAAAGACGTGCTGGTTATATTATTCGAGCCAACATTGGGTATGTCGCTTACAATTATGTTTTTAATTGCCGTGGCAGTACAACTACCGCTGCCAACTATGTATTTTATCGATACTACACCTGAGGAAATACCAGTTATAACGCCACCACTTGCTATAGCAATATTTTCATCGGAAGATGTCCACGTTCCGCCACTAGTAGCATCTGTTAAAGTGATTGAAGAACCAACGCAAACGCTTGCTGGGCCTTGTATGGCAGGTACAGTAATACCAGTGCTTACCGCTAATGGGAATGAAACGGATGTAGAACAACCGCCAGATGTAACTTTATAATAAACAGTATCAGTGCCTGCGGCTTGACCTGTAACCACGCTGGTGTTCGAAGAGGCAGCAATAGTAGCAATATTAGTGTTGCTAATGCTCCAAGTGCCGCCTTGTGTTGCGCTAGTAAGGGTATCTAGCGAGCCAATACAAATAGTGCTTGTTCCTGTAATAGCACTAACAGTAGGGGCAGTATTTACAGCAACATTTCTTGTAACATTGCTGGAACAACCGCCAGCACTTACAACGGTATAAACAATCGTGGTGCCACCTGCCCGCAGCCCTGTTACCAAACCACTACCATCCGCATTCTGGGTTACAGTAGCTATAGTAGTGTTATTGCTACTCCAAGTACCATTAGCCGTAACATCAAAAAAAGTGGTTGTTCCGCCTACGCAAATATTATTTGTGCCTGTTATAGCACTAACTGTTGGCGCAGCACTTATAGTAACCACCACAGATTGAGAAGCTGTACAGCCGCTGTTCCCGTTGGTTACCGTATAGGTGACAGTATCTGAACCCGCAGTAACGCCCCTTACATTTCGGTTATTGCCAAAACCATTATTCAGCGTGGCATTGCCATTGCTGATAGACCACGTGCCTCCTGTTGTAGTTTCACTTAATGTGATGGTAGAACCAATACAAACAGCAGTAGTAGTTGCAGTAATAGCTGCAACAGTAGGGGAGGCATTAACAGTTACTGATTTAGTAGAAGATGTAGCACAACCATAAGCATTTGTAACTGTATAAATAATATTTGCAGTGCCAGCAGCAACGCCGGTTACTACGCCGTTGGCTACGCCTGCTATGGTGGTGTTGCTGCTGCTCCAAGCACCACTAGAAGTTGCATCTGCCAAAGCTGTTGTATTGTCAACGCATACAGTTCCGGTTCCTGTTATAGCCGCAACAGTTGGGTAGCTACTTACAGTAAAAGTAGTTGTGGCCACCGCAGAGCATCCATTAGAATTAGTTACTGTGTAATAAATACTGCATGTGCTTGCGGCCATGCCAGTTACAACACCAGTTGTGCTATCAACGCTAGCAATGAATTGGTTGGAACTTGACCAAACACCACCTTTTGTTGCATCGGCAAGTGTTGTGGTTGTACCTACGCATGTATAAGTTTTGCCAGTAATTGCTTTAATTGTTGGCAGGCTATTTATTGTAACGCTTATGCTTGTTTGGGCAGTTGCAGTACCATCCGAAACTTGTATCACAAAAACATCAGTACCGCTATAGCCTGTTGTAGCCGTGAAATCAAAGCCAGACGGGGAAAACACAGAGCCATTCGTACTCCCAGAACCAGGAAACCCATGGAGCGTTCCATGGGAGGGAGGCGTTTTAATGGTATAGGTCAATGTTTGCCCTTGGTCCGCGTCCAGCGTTTGTAAGTAACTGTCAATAGAAACACTTGTTGCGTTCTCGCAAATCGAAAACGATTGTGTAGTGCCACCAACAAAACTGGGTGGGTTGTTTGCCTGGGCAAAGGAAAACGTGGTTAGCAACGTAGCAAGCAAAGTAAATAAAAATACGGGTTTCATATTAGTTGTTTTGTTTTAAGATGCGTGTAATTTTTTTTATGCTGCCTAATGACTCAAAAAAAAATCAATCGTTTAAAATGGGTTTAACATTATTTAAACAATCGGTGAAAATGCAATTGAAAGTGATAAATGTGTTACCTTGAAATTTTGTGCCTTCTTCGCAGATTAACCAAACTTGTACCTGAAAGCAGTAACAAATTATACTCTTCAGAAAATGATTTGCTAAAATGATTTCAACAAAACGCCTTAAAACCAAGGGCTTCCATCATTAAAATCATGCAAATCATTTAATAAGTAGTATATTTTCAACGATCCGGTACTATCATTATCCTTTTTACAGAAGTACTATTTATACCACTGGCTTTTAAGTAATAAAAACCAGCAGCCAATTTGGTTTCCTCCCCTAGGTTTAGTACTACATTGCTGGTACCTGCAATAGCAACCAGTTTTTTTCGTATCATTATTTTACCGTCCATTGTAAAAAGTTCAAACTGTATGGGTTTTGTTTCGTTAACCGAAACATGCATTGTTAACATGCCATTGGTTACATTATTTACCAACTCACAGTTTTCAGCAGATGCTCGAATTGCGGCTTCTGCAGCTATTTTGCCGCTACCTTTTACAATGCTATGCTTGGTAAAATTAGCATCCCATGCTTCTGCTGTAGCTATATCAGACGAAATTGCAACGTCTTCTTTTACTATATCCCCTTTTTTTGAAAAAACCAACTCCATCAAAATGGTGCTATCTTCAAGGTTTTTTGCTTCCAAGCCTGCACTCATCCACAAAAAAGTTAGTTTCCCTTCACCTGCATGGTTAGTGCCATATTCCAGATTCAACCGATTTTTTTTTATGCCGGTCAATTGCAATAATTTGTTGTTATAATTTAGCGTGAATTGCAGCCCAAGCATATTTTTAAAATAATTTACACGAAGTGGTAACCTTATTTCTGTTTCGTTGCCAGTTATACTAATATTGTTGTAAAATATTTCTACAGGCCTGTTAATACCATTTGTTGCCTTCAAAGCACTAGCATCCCAGTCGTAGTTCACATCGCCAATTTTCACCCCAATAAAACTTTGGCTTGCTTTATTGCCAGTTAAGTTAGTATAACTGATGCTGTCTTTATAAGGGAACGGGTTGGATGGTTCTGAAAAAACATAGCTGCTGTCAACAAAAGTCCACAATCTGTTTCCTTTAAAAACCGTATCTAAGCCCAAGGCAAACCTTTTAATCAATGCCACGTCTAAAGCGGTAATGCTGCCGTTATTATCTGCATCGGCAGCAATAAGCTTATATGGCGAGTTCAAGTCTACAATGCCTAGCTCATAGCCTTGTACTAATAGCGCATCAGCCACCGTTACGCCATTATTCTTTTTTACATCATTAATTTTAAACGGTTTTATAGTGTAGTCGCCAGCACCAGCCACCAAGAAATTGTAAAGGCCTTTAGTGCTGCTAATTAACGAACTGCTAGTATCGCCTGTTAAATTAAAAGTAACTGAAGGTATTACAGTGCCTAATGCGCTTGTAACACTGCCAGCAATAGTGGTGGGCAATTGTGCCTTGCTGGTAAAACGCCCTACAGAAATGGCATAAGTGTGAGAAGTATCCAATGGGGTATAAGAAATATTGGTAGAACCAGAAAACATAAACCCAACAGGTGCATCATCTAGCGTGTCGGTTACTATCAGCACCGTGCCATGCCCAATGCCGCTGTTGTTCTTCCTTGAATCGTTGAAATGCGCATCTTGGCCAGAATCGTCAAACACATTCACGGCATAAACTTTATGCTTGGCCACAAATGCCTTCAGTTTTTTTGCTGTTTCTTTTGGATAGTATGGCTTCAAGGTAGTCGCGTCTAGTGCAATAGGCTTGTTTTCAAGAATCATGAAATGCCCGTTAGAGGAAGCAACTGGCCCATAGCCAAACGCAAGCACATCGCCCGATTTGCATAAGGAAAATCCTCCTTTCCTCAAGCCATTATACGTTTTCAGCGTTTTGTCAATGGTCTGGTCATAGGCATTAATTGTTGAATCCTCTACATTGCCTGAGATATATTGCCAGCCCGGCACAGGAGTAGACCGCAATGTAGGGAATGCAACAGCAAATTGATAAGCAGTAGCTACATATCCTTTGTTGGCAATTGGAGCATAATTATTAGCAGTTATCCTGTTGATAAGGTTTAGGTAAGGGTTATTGGCACTAGCCGTTCCACCAACCGCCGATAAAAGCCTGGTGCCATAGCCGACGCAGTCAATATTGGCAGTGAATGTTTTTGTAGTGGTTGTGTAAAAGGCATTCGGGCAACGATTTGGCCAAACAGTGCTGAAATTACTTATGCCATAAGTGCCATACAGCGAACTAGCTAAATAGTATCCTGTTGCAGGATTAAGGTACTTCTCGGAAGTAGGGTATTTTACACCTTTATATACCAGTGAAGTGTCAACCACCGTTACGCCCGGAAGCGAAAAATAACCCTGCTGCAACAAAAAAGGCTGTGCTATGCCTTTTGCTGCTTGTAGCACAGTATTGTAAAATGTATCGTTGTAGGTGGTAGTGGCAAAGGGCGGCATAATGGTAGTGTCGCTTTCCTTGTAAGTTGCAAATACCTTGGTAAAAGAAAATGCTGCAAGCAGCAAGAAAAGGGAAAAGGTATATTTTTTATTCATGGTAACTCAATATATGCGATTCAAAACATGTTTGTTGCTTCATTAATGTGTTAGTACCCATGCTATTGTAATAGGATTAAAAATTAAAATTGATATAAAATTTA
>NZ_JBKHKJ010000060.1:0-9187 GCF_046546515.1 Parasediminibacterium schistidii
TAACATCCGTATTTGCGATATGGCTGGCTTAACCCAACAAAATCGGCTTTTCGTCCTTTTCTTAGCTTTTGTTCCGGCAGACCATGCAATATTGGGCAGTAGGTTATATATTTGAACTTTAAGAACAGGTATTTGGCTTTTGTTATCGGCTGACCCAGCGCTATTTTCAGCCACATCCCAAATACCGACTCGTTACCTGCCATTTTGAAAGATCCCCTATGCTAAAGAAACATATACTTGCCTATTCATTTTTTGTATTGACCAGTTGTGGACATATACCCTCAATTGAGAACCCTCTGCCAACAACCGAAAAAGAACTGAAATCTTTTCCATCAAATATGCAAGGTGACTACCTAAACTCTGACGACAATTCCATATTGACAATTACTAATAATTCTGTAACAAAAACTTATGATTTTGACTTTAAGTTTTTAAAAGATAGTATTGGCACTAACAACTATATAAAAGACGATACAATGTTCGATAAATATTCTAATGAAAAAGAAAAGGTAAAATTATTAGGCGACACAATTGTCCAACACGTATACAAATCAATTCCATTGTTTGAAATCTCGCAATACAATGTTCTAAAAGAATATAAAGGACACTATTTTTTAAATAACCGAAGTGGAGGATTTGACTGGATACTTACTGTTTTATCACTAGAAAAAGGAGTTATGACACTAAAAGGTATATATGATATTGATATCAACCATTTAGAGACTTTGGCAACTATAAGACCTGACACAACAAGCTTTGAAATTGACTCGATTAGAAAGCCTTTAAATGGAGTATTAATTCAAAATGGAATTGGAAGAAGTCCATATTTGAAATTGACAAAAAACGGCAGGTAACATCCGTATTTGCAATATGGCTGGCTTGACGGAACTCACTCGGCTTTTAGTTCTTTTTTTAAAATTTTGTTCCGGCCGACCCATCAATATTGGGCAGTAGGTTATATATTTGAACTTTAAGAGCAGGTATTTGGCTTTTGTTTTCGGCTGACCCAGTGCTATTTTCAGCCACATCCCAAATACCGACTCGTTGTGTGCAAGGCAAAATGAACATCCTACAAAATGACTTACAACTTTTTTGCAAATAAAGCGGACAAAACAAATTTGCTTGACTTCATATTTAAGGAGACAGACTTGAAAATATTTGACCTTGCCTCACCTTACGGACAGGAAGTTTCTGAATACAAGGCAACCAATGAAATAGCGACAAAGTTTGACCTTGAAAACGGAGGACAATCTTCTACAACATTTCAACTTTGGACACCACGCTTTGGCGGTGACATATTTTTTAGAAAGGTTGAACTTAACCCAAAATATTGCAACGGACATACTTTTCGTTATTCGACTGAAGGATGGGGATTAATTCAACTTTATTTCGGTGGACAGAAAGACAATATATTATATCATTCCCATATTGGACACTTTAATGAAAAAGGTGCTTTAAAATGGCAAGACACAAACCACGAAAACGGAAACGTTGACAAATGGAATTGGAAAGTAATCGAACAAACATCAAGAAAATTAAAACATCAAATTCATAGCAAATTAGCGACAAAGAAAATTGGAAGCTATGGAGTTTTACAAGGTGCTGACATTTTAAATATTGACGGCACTAAACTTTGGGGAACGTAATCTTGACAGCCCAGCACACAACATCCGTATTTGCAATATGGCTGGCTTGACGGAACAAACTCGGCTTTTAGTCCTTTTTTTAGCTTTTGTTCCGGCAGACCAAACAATATTGGGCAGTAGGTTATATATTTGAACTTTAGGAGCAGGTATTTGGCTTTTGTTATCGGCTGACCCAGTGCTATTTTCAGCCACATCCCAAATACCGACTCGTTGTGTGCAACCCGTGTGAGAACGAGGTCTATAACATATAACTATTTATACCAATGACAAAATTAAAACAGGTAACAAGCAAACTAATTTTAATCAATGGATTAACAAGAAATCGCTCCAATAATGGGTTTGCTTTTTCCTATAAATGCACTTTCCCTGTCAGAGGTTGCCTTGTTTCTAGTGATATAGAATTTAATCCTTTTAATATTCCAAACAATAAAGGCATAACTTTTTATAATAGTTCGTTGTACGGGCAGGCTTTGATTGATGCATATATGAAAGCGGAATTTCAAGATTGGGCGGGTTGTTATATAGATAGAAGTGCTTTAGCAAAAATTGATGATGCACAATTAATTGAAAGTTATATTTGTAAAAAAAAAATCTAGTGTATTATTTTATTTGCTTTAAAAGATGGGACAATTAGCTATGAGTATGTACTTAGAACGACACAACAAAATATTAATGATGTTTATTTCAAGAATTTAGCTACGCAAATTGAAAGAAGATTTACAGCACACATTGAAAAAGAAACATTGCTTAATGATAATATGATAATGTAAAAAGAAACATGTTAAACACAATTAAATTCATAGAATCGTTTAAGACTAACTCAGTCTTAGGATAGATATAACAAACCAATTATTAAATTTTTTTAAAATTAAAAAATGAAGTATAAGCAAATCTTTACACTCGTTTCTTTTATGATTTTGACCATTATCAGTAAAAGCCAAATTATTACCACTGTTGTTGGCGGAGGATCAAATCTCGCTGATGGATGTCTAGCTAAAAATGCTGCACTAAATGGACCTTCTGATGTTAAGTTTGACAAATTTGGTAATATGTACATTACAGGAGAAGGAAATCATGTTATTAGAAAAGTAAACTTGAAAGATACAATAACGACAATTGCAGGAACAGGTCTATTTGGTTATATTGGTGATGGTGGCCCTGCAACATCCGCAAGATTACAAGAACCACAAAGCACGACTTTTGATTCTATTGGCAATATGTATATTGCTGACTATGCCAATTATGTAGTACGGAAAATAGACCTGAATGGCATTATTACTACAATAGCCGGTAATGGTAAGTATGGCTATAGTGGAGATGGTGACTCTGCTATAAATGCACGACTAGAGGGGGTTGTAAGTCTTGCATTTAATTCAAAAGGCGAATTATATATTGCTGATAATTATAATAATCGCATTCGTATGGTTGACAAAAAAGGTATCATTACAACGGTTGCAGGAACTGGTGCGGTGGGTGATGGAGCTGGTGGATATAGTGGTGATGGTGGTCTCGCCGTAAATGCTAGATTGAGTAATCCGAGTGGTATTATATTTGATTCAAAAGATAACTTGTATATAGCAGATTCATATAATAATCGAATCCGCAAAATTGATACTAATGGAATAATTTCAACAATTGCTGGTAGTGGTCCAATAGGATTTGGAAATGGAGATTTTAGCGGAGATGGAGGGCTTGCAGTTGTAGCTAAGCTATACAGCCCAATAGGTATTGCTTTAGACAAAAATGGAAATATATTTTTTTCTGACGGTAGTAATCGAATTCGTAAAATTGATGAAACAGGTATTATAACAACAATTGCAGGCAGTGGTAAACTTGGCTTTAATGGTGGTCATAGTGGAGATGGGGGGCTTGCAACATCTGCTACTTTAAATCATCCCGAAGGTATTGCCTTTGATTCCGATGGAAATTTATTTATTGCTGATTGGCATAATAATGTAATTAGAAAAGTATCTTTTAGTACATTACCCCTTACCATCTCTTCTGCAACAGCAATAAGAGAAAATAAAGACATTGCTATCAACTGGCAAACAGCCACTGAACTAAACACCAGCCACTTTATTATTCAACACAGTATAAATGGCACTTCTTTTACAGAAATAGGCACAATAAAAGCAGTAGGCAGTGGGGCAAATAGTTATAAGTTTACAGATAACAACCCTGCGGTTGGCATCAACTACTACCGCTTGCAAGGCATAGACAAAGACGGAAGCAGCAGTTATAGTAAAGTGGTAAGCGTAAACTTTGTTAGTACCCTATCTTTAACTATCACCCCTAACCCTGCAAAAGACTTTGCAACCATCAGTTTCAGCAAAGCGGTTGACAAAGCAACCATTGCAGTTTATGACATGGCGGGCAAAGCTGTCATTACACAATCGCTAAGCGGGACAAGCTCATACAAACTAAACACCCAAGCATTGACAAACGGTGTTTATGTAATAAAAGTAAAGACAGCAGCAGGCAGCTATAATGAAAAGCTGTTGATAAACAAATAGACTTTGAAAGAAGTGCATCCAATTTGACAATGGCTGCACTTCTTTTCTTCACTGCTGGACACACCCTGCTATTGGGTATGCACATAACATCCGTATTTGCGATATGGCTGGCTTGACGGAACAAACTCGGCTTTTAGTTCTTTTTTTAGCTTTTGTTCCGGCAGACCCAACAATATTGGGCAGTAGGTTATATATTTGAACTTTAGGAGCAGGTATTAGGCTTTTGTTATCGGCTGACCCAGCGCTATTTTCAGCCACATCAGCAAATACCGACTCGTTAGCGGCAATACAGTGACAATTTCTAGAATAAAATGGCAGACAAACTTGAGAATTTTAAAAACGTAGCCCCCAGTTTATTTAAAGACTTGGTAGGCAAATATGGTTATATTCTTGACGAGATAAAGACGAACCAGTTGAATAATCGAGATTGGTCAGTTCACCTTATTTATACAAATAAAGACAAAAATTTAAAAATCACAATAAAACAAGAACCATATTACACGGACTATGGTTTTTCATTCTTTATCTATAAATTAGGAACAGACGAATATAACATACTTTGCAATGTTGAACATCATAGACAAGATGCGGAAGACATGTTTTTATTAAAGGCTTACAATGACCTATTTACAACCAAAGAAACATTAGACATAATAACTGGTAACGAATGGAAAGAATTAAAAAAAATACCTTTTTTAACCGTATAAATCTACTGCCGCTAACATTGCATTGTCAATATGGTGGGGCGAAGAATATATTTTCAGCTTTTGTTTGCTGTTCAACGACTTGACAGACATAGTTTACCCAACTGTGGAGACCGCAGCGAGTAGACCTGCATTATTTGACCTAGATAGCTTGACCCCGACAGCGAAGTCCGAAGCGAGTAGACTGGAAAGTTTTGCAAGACATTTTGTCTTACCGCAAATAAACCGACCTAGGAGCGATGATGGAGCGATAGCCTAAAAACTGAGGTTCTATTTAGCTGACAAAACGGCTGAAAGTACTAAAAATAGACCGTTCCCAGTTGACACACTCTACGGGTGACAAATGCCGCTAACATCCGTATTTGCGCTATGGCTGGCTGGACGGAACACACTCGGCTTTTAGTCCTTTTTTTAGCTTTTGTTCCTGCTAACCATACAATATTGGGCAGTAGGTTATATATTTGAACTTTAAGAGCAGGTATTTGGCTTTTGTTTTCGGCTGACCCAGCGCTATTTTCAACCACATCCCAAATACCTGCTCGTTAGTGGCAATTTTATGAAGACTCTACTTTACATAACAATGTTCATTTTTTCAAGTTGTAACAATCAGCAATCTCAATCTGATAAAAATCAAATAATTGACACAACTGCTAAGATAGAAAAGACCAATAAAATTGACAACTCAAAATATTACACCGACAAAGACACAATAATAATAGCAACTGAACTTGGCGACACATTAGAATATGCAAAGGCTGGCTTCAATTCTATTGTAGATAAACACCCAGAGTTTTTTCAATCATATCCTGAAAATCCAGACCAAGCATATTATAATAGTAATGAAAAAGAGGAGTTCGGGAGTGAAGTTGGGCAAGACAGCTATTATGAAGTGTATGCCTATTTTTTAAAACAGAAGAATGGCATTGAAAAATATGCCCAGCAAAGAAAGAAACTAATAGACATTTATTCAAACATAAATTCACTATTTGGACACTTTGAATATGGTGGGACATATTTTGGGCATCAAAGCAGAAGAATTTTAGGTTACGCTGAATATTCAATTTACCTTCTTCCGAAAAAGAAAGAAGACATTGAAAAAACTTATGACATTTCAAAACAAAAAGAACTTTACATTAAATCATTACGACAACTTATTGACGACGAAAGTAAAATTGACTTCAATACTATGGGCAATGACAAAATTGAAAGAACTAAAGAACTCAATAAATTGGTTGACGAACTTGACAGATTAATAACGGACACCTTTTATTTAAGACGAGTACAAGAATTTCACTATGGACATTACGAATACTATTGACACGACAAAAACTGCCACTAACATGGGGTTTGGCAAAAGTGGGGCGGACGGAATAACAATGAGCTTTTTGTAATCCTATTTTGCTTTTGTTCCTGCGTGACGGAATGCTATTTGGCTTTTTGTTGTTATATTTACTTCGGTTTTCAATTAGGCTTCGGTTCCGGCGGACGGAATACTATTCCCCCACCTTCGCCAAGCCCAAACTCGTTGGGCGGCTACTTCCGAGGACCCTAAACTTGCAAAACCCGATTAGAAAAAATTCGGAAAGCCCTTTCAAGAAAATACGCAATCCACAAAATGACCACGGGTTACAGCAACAAGGGAAATGTCAGGCAGCAAAACAGAGCTTAAAAAACCTCGTGGGACAAAGCCTAACCCACAAAATGACCACGGTTCAAAGCAACAAGGAAAAGTCGGGTAGTAAAACATAGTTTGAAAAACACTCATGGGACAAGACCTAACCCACAAAATGACCACGGTTCACAGCAACAAGGAAAAGTCGGGAAGGAAAACAGGGCTTGAAAAACCTTATGGGACAAGGCCTAACCCATAAAATGACCACGGTTTATAGCAACAAGGGAAATGTCGGGCAGCAAAACATATGTCGAAAAGTTTCGTGGGGACAGTACGCAATCGACAAACAAAACAAGTGCTTGTAATTTATAAAAAACTTATCTTTTTGACAAATAAGCACTTAATACAATGTATTTAAACAATTAATATTAGCGCTTTTGCAACATAAAAATTAGGGTTTTATAAGTTGCAAGCCTCGTAGAGCAGGATAAAGCGAAATGTAAATTTGTTTTTTGAACCCCTTTTTAAAAAAGCAAGAAAGTTCTAAATAGACTATGAGGTAAATGGATTTAATACAGGATATTTTAGGATAAAAACTAAAATTTATGCTGGAAAATAATTTTGATTCTTTAATTTTACCATTAAAAGTATATCATTGAGGTAGTTTGGTTAAAGGCAAAAAACGATGTGATATATGTATGACTACAAAAATATATTAAACAATATCAAATTCTATTTTAATGAAATATAATCTTTCGGTTGTCCTTTTTACCCTAGCTATTCTTTTATTTAGTTGTAAGAAAGTTGTTTCAGGTGATTCAAATACTCCTCAGCCTCCACCAGTTATTCCTCCAATCAACTATACTCCTTCTCCAACAGCCTCTCTTTTTTATTCAAATATAATGGCTTTCGCATCGGGTACACAATATGCTGACCCACTTCAAATTCATACGAATTTTTTTAATTATAACGATCCTAATACCCCATACACATTATTTAATAGTTATTATAATTCATACACCGCTAATAGTATTTCACTAGACAAGTACGCTTCAACATTAGCAGCTTTTAGCGGTAGCACATTTAGCGGTTATTATAGTGGTAATATTTTTGTAAAAACATTCATGGCAATCAGCAATAGTAAGAACTATGTTGATTTTAAACTAGTACCCCCCGTGCAAGCTGGTTCATTTAACTATGATTTTGGTAGCGGTATTATGGTATTGCAAAATAATGGACAGCTAACGCTTCCACCATATAGTTTTGGCACTCATCCTGGAAGTGTAACTTTTGCTGTTTACTCGCAATACTTTAATCCTTCTGTAAAAGACTACATTGTTTCAATTCCATGTTATCCAATGGCTGATGTAAATGGAAAAAGAGTGTTTTTAGATTCCTACGGTATATATCAATTGGTTCCTGCTGCAAGCGATAACTCGAATTTTGATATAGATTTTAATTCCAACGTAAATGTTTCCCTCAAATTACCCATACCCTCAAGTTTAATTAGTACAGCCCCAGATAGTATTCCATGCTGGTTTTTAAATGTTCCAATATGGAACCAAGCTTATTTTACACCTAATTGGATACAAAGGGGGTACGCTACCAAAACAGGGAATTTTTATCAAAAGCAAATAACCCAAAGAGGTTATTGGAATTTTGCAGTACCAACAAATGGCGTTTATATTACAGTCCATTTAAAATCCTCGCAAGGAGCATCAATTCCGAATGCTAGGCTCACTTTTAAAAGTGGTGTAAATGAAATAGCAGATATTAGGACAGATGCAGAGGGTAATGCATTAATTTTTGTGCCTACAAATACCCCGCTTACAGTGGATGCTATTAACGATTTTTATAATTCCCCAAGCAGTAGCAGCTTACTTAATCAGAATTTTGGTACTTTTAATTCCTCGCAAGAAATTACTTATACACTTCCTTACCAAAGTGGGATGGCAACCTCTATTGGCAATGTTTTTAATTGTGATGGCACCCCACTAAAAAATGGATCTGCAGTTATTAATTATAGTTATTCGAGAGATAGTTACAAAGTACCCATTTCAAATGGATATTTTCAAACTGCTAATTGGACATATCCTAACTCAAAGTTTTTTGCTAGTACTATAGACATTATTGACTCGAATGGAAACACTGTAATTTCAAATTATAAAATGTTAGCAGTAAAAAACCTTCCCCCTAATCAAACAGCCAATTATTATACATGTACCGATGCCCCTTTTGGGTACGCTAAATATCAAATAGATTCAACTAATTTTTCCATAATTGGAAATGTGAATGCCTCGTCGCCTCGCTTAACACTTTTAGCTAGCTACATTGTTGATACTATTGTAATAGATAATAATGGCAAAGGGGTTAAATTCTTAATGGAAGATAACCCTCCCTATTATGATATATTAGGTAAAACTATTCAGATTGATAATGCAACTTACTCAATTAATTTAAATGGAAATAAAGTAGCATATTATTACAGGGATGATAAAAATGCAGGAGGATTTAAAGAAGGTTATTTTTCTATAGATTATTTTGATAGTAACAATTTTTCTCATACTGTATCTGGTATATTCAGGCTTAAAAGATTTTAATTTTTCCTGCCCTTGTTGGTCTTCGCTCCATTCTTCCCAGCTTGCGCACCAGATTCAATAAAATATGATATGCTAACGCACGTCTGTGGCCACTAGTGTTCGAAACTTCAAT
>NZ_JBKHKJ010000061.1:0-9057 GCF_046546515.1 Parasediminibacterium schistidii
CCTAATTCCTAATTCCTAATTCCTAATTCCTAATTCCTAATTCCTAATTCCTAATTCCTAATTTTCTAATTTTCTAAAGTTTCCTTCACCGGAACTACCAATGTATCTATATTTCCTGCGCCAGCCATTACCAATAAGCTGGGGCGTTTATCTGCTACCCAATCTACTAGGGCATCCATGCCTAGCACTTGCTTGTTTTCAAGGGTCATTTTCTCCAAAATCATTTCGCTTGTCACGCCCGGTATAAGCAGTTCCCTTGCGGGGTAAATGGGCAATAATATTACTTCGTCTGCCATGCTTAAGCTGGTGGCGAAAGCATCTGCCAAATCATTCGTCCTGCTGTACAAATGCGGCTGGAACACGAGCGTCAACTTTTCGTTGCCAAACAAACTCCTTACCCCGCTTATCAATGCCCTTAACTCCTCTGGGTGGTGGGCATAATCATCTATCAACACATGCTGCTCATTTTTCACCACATATTCAAAACGCCTTTTTACCCCTTTAAAATTGGCAATAGCTGCTTTTATTTTTTCGTCCTCAATCCCCAACTGTTTTGCCACGCTGATGGCAGCCACTGCATTTTCTATATTGTGAAGCCCACCCATGTGCAGCACCACATCGGTTATTGTTGCCCCTTTTACCACTACATCAAAACGGTAGGCACCATTTTCTACTTTTATATCTGTTGCATAAGCAACCGCATGGGCATCGCCAAAACTGTATGTGAAATGGTTTGGCACTGAAAAATCTGCATCCCTTTTCAACCCATGCTTGCTGATTAAACAGCCACCTTCCTTTATTTTGCCAGAAAACTGGAGAAAAGCATCTTCCACAGCTTCTGCCGTGCCGTATATATCCAAATGGTCGGCATCCATAGCCGTAATAACCGCTATGTCTGGCCTCAATTTCAAAAAGCTCCTGTCATACTCGTCTGCCTCTACCACTACTACGTTCCTATCGCTGCTCCAAAAGTTGGTGTCGTAGTTGGCGGCTATGCCCCCTAAAAAGGCATTGCACCCATAGCCGCTGTGACGAAGGATATGGGCCGTGATGGTGGTAGTGGTGGTTTTGCCATGCGTGCCTGCAATGCAGATATTGAAAGAATTTTCAGTGATCCATTGCAGTATATCGCTACGCTTTACCACTTTATAATTATGTTCCCTGTAATAGACCAGCTCGGCATGTTCGGCAGGCACGGCAGGGGTATATACCACCACTTGTGCATCCTTGGGTATAAGGCTTATATTTTCTTCGTAATGTATGCTGATGCCGCTAGCCGCTAATGCCTGCGTGAGTGGGGTAGGCGTTTTATCGTAACCGCTAACCTTATAATTTTTTGAATGGAAATACCTGGCCAAAGCGCTCATGCCGATACCGCCAATGCCGATGAAATACACAGCAGCACCAGCCGCGAGCTCGAAGTCCCCGGCCCCTAGAGGGGGGCTTATGAAACCGTTATTATTTATAGTTACTTCATTCATTTTAATAATTTTCTCTTTCAATAACTAAATCGCCTCCCCTTGCTGCGATAGTTAAGGACATTTCCCCTTCGCTCCGATAGCCCCCCTTTAGGGACTGGGGGTTTCTTAGTCGCCCTTTAGGGGTTAAGGGCTATTTATCTCCCTCGCCACCACTTCATCCGCATCCCGCAGGCACAATGCGTTGATGTTTTTACTCATCTCCTCAGACCTTTCAGGATCCGATATTAACAGGGACAATTCGCTCATTAAATATTTTTCTACTTCGCTATCCTTTAATAAAACCGCTGCTTTATTTGCTACCAAAGACATCGCATTTGCCGTTTGATGATCTTCTGCCGCAAAAGGATAAGGCACTAATATGGCGGGCTTGCCTACCACGCACAATTCAGCAACTGCCATTGCTCCTGCCCTGCTTACGATATAGGTAGCGGCAGCATAAGCCATTTCCATCTGCTTGATAAAAGTACCAACCCAAATATGTTCGTTGCCCACTGCCAAGGCCTGGTATTTATCGGCATCTATTTTGCCGGTTTGCCAAATTAATTGCAACCCTTTTTGTTCAAACTGCGGCAAATGGTGGGCTACTGCTTCGTTGATGCTGCTTGCCCCAAGGCTGCCACCCACTACCAATACGGTTTCTAACCCCTCCTTCAACCCAAAAAAATCCAATCCATCTTTTTTGGTAACCGTGGAATGGGCAATTGCTGACCGGATAGGGTTGCCCGTCAACATGATTTTATGCCCCGGGAAAAACTTCTGCATCCCTTCCCACGCCACAAATATTTTAGTGGCTTTCCTGCCTAGCAGCACATTGCTTTTCCCTGCAAAAGAGTTGCTCTCGTGTATATACGTTGGTATGCCCCTGCCTTGTGCGTACCGCAAAACTGGGAAGGTGGAATAACCGCCCACGCCCAGCACTGCATCTGGCTTAAAGCTGTTCATGATACGCCTCACTTGCACAAAGCTGATGGCTATTTTTGAGGGTAGCCATATATTTTTTATCAAAGAACTCCTGTTGTAACCCGCAATGGTGATGCCTTTTATTTCATAGCCGGCCTCTGGCACTTTTTCCATTTCCATTTTGCCTGTGGCACCAATAAACAGGATTTGTACATCCGGGTTTATCTTTTTTACCGCATTTGCAATGGCAATGGCAGGAAAAATATGCCCCCCTGTGCCACCCCCTGCTATGATTAAACGCCTCATCATTAATTAGGAATTATAAATTAGGAATTATAAAGCCGCTGTTTGGGCTTTATATACATTATTCCCAGTTATCCCTGCTCCTTCGGCAACAGGCTGACTTGACACTTCTGCCTTGCCTAAAATGCTTTCTGGCTCTATCTTGCCTTCCATCACTTCCACGTTCCTTGCCACGCTGAGTATAATGCCAATCGAGGCGCAGGTAAATAGGAACGAACTGCCCCCCATGCTTACTAAGGGGAGCGTAACACCCGTTACTGGAACAATATTTACCGCAACGGCCATGTTTGCCAATGCCTGAATAATTAAGGTGAAACTTAGTCCGAGGGCAAGGAAAGCCCCAAATGCGTAAGGGCAACGCCTGAACAACCGTATGCCCCGGAAAAGAAATGCTAAGTATATAAACATGATAAATGCCCCACCCAGCAAGCCATACTCCTCTATAATAATGGCATAAATAAAATCGGAATAACAATGCGGCAGGAAATTCCGTTGCCTGCTATTACCCGGACCCAGCCCTACCAATATGCCACCATTGGCAATAGCTATTTTTGATTGCTGAACCTGGTAAGGCACATCTTCATTTTTTGCATACACAAAATCCTGTACCCTTTTTACCCAAGTACCCACCCTGCCCAGGCCTGCATAGCGTTCTTCCTTTGCAGCGGGCGCATGTGCTATGTCTGCATCGTCTTTTTTATTGTTGTGGGTTAATATTGCCACGGATATTAATAGTCCCACGGGGATGGCGGCCACGCCAATTGCCAATAAAATATGCTTGATGCTCACCCTGCCAATAAACATGAGCAACAACGAGGTTGCCCCTGTTAACAAAGCAGTTGATAAGTTTGCCGGGGCAATCAAGCCACAGATAATGACTACTGGTACTATTACTGGCAAAAAGCCTTTTTTAAAATCTTTGATAATTTCCTGCTTCCTGCTCAATACACGGGATATATACATGAACAAAGCCAAACGAGCATAATCGCTTGTTTGCACTGTCATGTTGATGATGGGCAGCTTTATCCACCTACTGCCATCATTTATTTTTGCACCAAAGAAAAATGTATAAATCAATAAAGGGATAGCCGTAAGGAACAATACCCATGCCACACGGCTGTAAATGGTATAGTTTACCCGGTGCAAAAAATAAATCAATACCAAGCCCACCAGCATAAAAGCTAATTGCTTAAACAGATAAACCTCGTTGTTGCCTTTGTACATTTTATACGCTAACGACCCCGTGGCACTATATACCACCAGCACAGAAATAAGTGCCAGTATTACCACGATGCCCCAAATGAATTTATCGCCACGGGTACGGAAAGCCAACTGTGTCCGCATCCCCTCCATTGAGGGCATCTGTGAAAATAAAGTATCGTTCATTCGATTATTGTTTTAAGTTTTGTGTTTTAAGTTCTAAATTGAGTACAATTTAAAAATTTAAAACACCATTTTTGACCTCACCCCTCAACCCCCTCTCCAAAGGCGAGGGGGAGCCAGACCCTGACTAAATGCAAAGGCTTGCTTTTTTAGTTTATTTACATACACTCATATATTATTCTCATAAGTTTTGTGTTTTAAGTTTTATATATAAAATGCCATACAAACAAAAGAGCCAATTAACATAAAACATAAAACCCAAAACAATCAAAGCTCCCTCACCGCATCCTTGAAGTACTGCCCTCTTTGCGCATAATTCTTGAATATGTCGAAACTGGCACATGCTGGGCTAAGCAACACCACATCGCCTTTTACAGCTTGCTTAAAGCACATCCTTACGCAGGTATCCATGTCGTTGCTTTCACGGATAGCGGGTACTATATCTTTAAAATGCTTTACAATCTTTGCATTGTCCACACCAAGGCACACAATGGCTTTTACTTTTTGCTTTACCAGTTCGTCTAGTATGCTGTAGTCGTTGCCTTTGTCCTGCCCGCCAAGTATCAACACCACAGGGCGTTCCATGCTTTCTAGGGCATACCATGTGCTGTTTACATTGGTGGCTTTACTGTCGTTCAGGAAATCGACCCCACGTACAGAAGCTACATATTCCATGCGGTGTTCCAGCCCACGGAAGTCACCAACAGACTCGCGGATCATTTGTTTCCTGATGCCAAGCGTGCTCGCTGCTATACCTGCTGCCATAGTGTTGTAGATGTTGTGTTTCCCTTTAATGGCAAAATCGTAAATACTCATGCTGATGCGCTCTTGCTGCAACCTTAGCATAACATCGTCGCCTTTTAGGTAACCGCCTTTTTTAAATTCGTGCTTCATTGAGAATGGGAGGGTGTTTGTATGTATGGTGAGTGTATGTAATTTTTCTTTAATCACTTCGTCATCATCACAGTAAATAAAATAATCTTCTTCCTTTTGGTTTTCAATTATCCTAAACTTGCTATTGATATAATTTTCAAACTTGTTGTCGTACCTATTCAAATGGTCTTCTGTGATATTGAGCAAAATGGCAATATCTGGCCTGAACGTATCAATATCATCTAACTGGAAAGAACTAATTTCTGCTATGTACAATTGCTTAGGGTCTTCTGCTATTTGCTTTGCAAACGAATAGCCTATATTGCCTACCAATGCACAATCCAACCCAGCTTTTTGGCAAATATGAAACAGCAAACTTGTGGTAGTACTTTTACCATTGCTGCCCGTGATTGCCACAATTTTAGCATCGCCTTTAAACCAATATGCCAGCTCTATTTCGCTAATTATTTTTATGCCCTTCGCCCTTACCTTTTTTATCAATTCATTGTTTTCGGGAATCCCAGGGCTTTTTACAATAATATTTGCTTCCAGCACTTTTTCTTCTGTATGCCCTTTTTCTTCAAAATCTATCTTGTTTGCAACAAGTTCTTGCTTGTAGGCTTCTTTCAGCTCGCCAGCATCGCTTAAAAAAACTGTGTATCCATTCTTTTTGGCAAGCAATGCTGCACCAACCCCGCTTTCTGCACCGCCGAGGACAACTAAGTAGCCTGCACCCCCGCCCCGGCCCCCATCCTCTAAAGGGGGGCTATCTAAGCGAGTGTTAGGTGTAGCACCTTCACTTCCTTTTTTAATTTGATTATTATTAAAAATCTTTTCTTCCATTTATATCTATTAATAGAAATGTATATTTATTCCCCTACTCCATAATCCCTTCGCTTCTATGCTCCCCTTTAGGGGACGGGAGTATGGCTGTGTCATGCTTTACCTAATCTTCAACGTTATAATTGAAAACACTACACAAATCAACGTTACAATCCAAAACCTAACTGCTATCTTGCTTTCATGGAAGCCCTTTTTCTGGTAATGGTGGTGCAATGGGCTCATTAAAAACACCCGCCGCCCTTCGCCATATTTTTTCTTGGTATATTTGAAATAGCTAACCTGTATGATCACGCTTAAATTCTCTACCAAGAATACCATGCAGAAAATGGGTATCATCAATTCTTTCCTTACGATGATGGCCAGCGAGGCAATGATGCCACCTAGTGCCAAGCTGCCCGTGTCGCCCATGAACACCTGTGCCGGGAAAGCATTGTACCATAAGAACCCGATACATGCACCCACAAACGCACCTATAAATATGCTTAGCTCCCCCATGTTGGGTATGTACATAATATTTAAATACTCTGCAAACCTGAAATTTCCGCTCACATATACAAATATGCCCAAGCAAGCCCCAATCAATGCGCTTACGCCAGCCGCTAGCCCATCCAGCCCATCCGTTAGGTTTGCGCCATTGGATACAGCGGTTATTATAAACGTTACAGCCAGTATATACACTACCCAAGTATATTGGTCTGCCCAAGGCCCCATCCAGCTTATCAATTTGCTGTAATTGAACTCATGGTTTTTTACAAATGGGATAGTGGTAATGGGCGTGCTAACCCGTGCAAAATGGTGCGCTTTGCCATCGAATATGTGGATGGTATCGCCCAATAACCTTTCCCCTTTCTGCAAAACAGAATCTGCCACCGTGTTCTTTGGGGTGTATATCTCCCGTTGTACTTCTACATTCTTGTTAAAATACAAGGTAGAACCAATGATGATACCCAAACCTATCTGCCCTATTATTTTAAAGTTACCTGCCAGCCCATCACTGTCTTTCTTTTTGTATGCTTCGCCTTTGGCAAGTGCTTTCTTTTTTGCAGTTATTTTTAAATAATCATCAATAAAACCAATAATGCCGAGCCATACCGTGGTTAAAATCATCAAACGTATATAGGCTTTGTGCAGGTTTGCAAACAACAAAGTGGGTATCAATATGCCGAGGATAATGATAATGCCCCCCATTGTGGGTGTACCTTTTTTCAAATGCTCCCCAGCAAGCCCCAGTTCACGCACGCTTTCACCAATTTGCTTTTTCTGCAGGAAAATGATCACCCGTTTGCCATAAACAGTAGTAATCAACAAGGATAAAATAACCGCCAGTGCCGCCCGGAAAGTGATGTATTGAAACACCCCTGCCCCTGTCATGTGGAATTGTTGTTTTAACCAAGTGAATAAATAATAAAGCATGCTTTAAATATGAATTATGAGTTATGAATTATAAGTTATACCCATTACTTGCGTATATTTTTTATCCATTCCTTCTTCCTCCCCGGGTTTCACCTGGGGCTACTGTTGTTCAACCCTTTCAGGGTTTTCTACTGACCACTGAAGACTGACCACTCACTTTCCTAATATTTCAAACGTTTCCCTTAGCACTTCCTTGTCATCAAATGGGTATTTCACCCCTTTTATATCCTGATATTTCTCATGCCCTTTGCCGGCTACCAGTATAATGTCTTCCTCGTTGGCTAGGCTCACTGCTGTTTTAATCGCTTCCTTCCTATCTGATATGGAAATATATTTCCGCTTTGCTGCGCTATCCAGCCCTGCTTCCATGTCTTTTAATATATCCGCAATTTCCTCGCTGCGGGGGTTGTCGCTGGTGAGTATTACCCTATCGCTAAGGGTACAAGCCATTTGCGCCATGATGGGCCTTTTGGTTTTGTCCCTGTCGCCGCCACAACCAACTACTGTTATAATTTGCTCGTGCCCTTTGCGCAATTTCTTGATGGTACTCAATACATTTTCCAGTGCATCTGGTGTATGTGCATAATCTACAATACCCACAATGAACTTGCTACTTATCAAATAGTCAAATCGCCCCTCTGCACCAGTAAGCATACTCAATGCCGTAAGCACTTCCAGCTTTTCTTCACCCAGGCAAATAGCTGCACCATATACTGCCAATAAGTTATAGGCATTAAACTCGCCAATCAGTTGAAAGTGCACTTCTGTTTCATTCACCAGCATTTGCAGCCCAGTCAGGGCATTGTCCAGTATCTTGCCTTTGAAATCAGCTATTGTTTTTAGGCTGTAGGTATATTTCCTTGCATGAGTGTTTTGCAGCATCACCATACCACGTTTGTCGTCTGCATTGGTGATGGCAAATGCAGTGGAGGGCAGATCGTCAAAGAACTTCTTTTTTACCTTGATGTATTCGTCAAAGGTTTTATGGTAGTCTAAATGATCATGGGTAATATTGCTAAACAAAGCACCCGTAAAATGCAGCCCTGCAATACGTTTTTGGTGGATGGCGTGGCTGCTGCACTCCATGAATACATGGCTGCAACCTTCATTTACCATTCGTTGCAACAAGGCATTTAGGCTTACTGCATCTGGCGTTGTGTGCGTTGCGGGAATTATCGTTGTGCCAATTTGGTTTTGCACAGTGCTAATTAACCCACAGGTATAGCCCATTTGGGTAAACAACTTGAAAAGAACGGTAGCAATGGTTGTTTTGCCATTAGTACCCGTAACACCTACCAGTTTTACTTTTTCGGAAGGTTGCCCATAAAAATGATGCGCCATGATGGCTACCGCTTCGCTGGCATCTTTTACTTCTATATAAGTAACGCCAGACTGCTTAGTAAAAGGCATGGTTTCGCACACCACCGCTACGGCACCTGCCGCCACGGCTTGCTCTATAAACAAATGCCCATCGCTTTGAACGCCAGTGATAGCTACAAACACACAATCTTTAGTTGCCTTGCGGCTATCGATGGCAATAGAACCTACCATCAAGCTGGTACTACCCAGCACCTGCTGCAAACGCACTTTGTATAATATGTTTTGTAGTACCTGCAATGCCTTCTTTTATTTTAAATTTTGTGTTTTAAATTTTGTGTTTTAAATTTTAAATTAAACCCCACTTTATCTCCGATGGGCTTTATCCATCGCTAATGTATGCCGCTCTTTCAGGGATATATTTTACACATTATATATACTCTGTTTAAAATATAACTTATCTTACTCCATTGCCATTTCACTTACTACTTACTACTTACTACTTACTACTTACTACTTACTACTTACTACTTACTACTTACTA
>NZ_JBKHKJ010000062.1:0-7709 GCF_046546515.1 Parasediminibacterium schistidii
ATTATTAACTCCTCCTACTTCACCCCAGCTACTGCCGTCCCATTTAGCTACATATTTTTTTATTTTACTATTTGAAAACAGCCCCGCAGCATATAAATTGCCTTTTGAATCTGTACTAAGGCTATAAATAGCACCATTGAATGTATAATTATTTGTGCCGCCTACCTCGCTCCAATTGGCACCGTTCCACTTTGCCACATATTCTTTGCCATTACCGTTTGTGAATAAACCTGCCACATATAAGTTGCCGATTACATCCATTGTAACAGTTTCAATTGCTCCGTTAAAAATAACACTGTTACCCCCTTTTATTTCACTCCAACTGCTACCATCCCATTTTGCCACATAAGGGTTTCCGTTTCCGTTCGTAAAAGCACCCACAGCATATATTGCTCCATTTATGTCTACAAAAAGACTTTGTATTATTCTAGTAAAAGGAGAGGTGTTTGTACCACCCACCTCGCTCCATGCGTTACCATTCCATTTTGCCACATAATAATTGCCATTGTTATTCTTAAAAAAGCCTGCTGCAAATAGGTTGCCGTTTGCATCAGAAGCAATGCAATTTATGATATTATTGAAAGTGGAAGTATTTGCACCCCCTACTTCACTCCATACACCACCAACAAATCTAGCTACATAAAATTTACCATTACTATTAGTAAACCATCCTGCTGTATATGTATTGCCTGCGTTGTCTGTAGCAATACTCCATATGTCATTATTAAAGGTAGAATTATTCGCCCCGCCCAATTCGCTCCATTGAGCTTGGAGAGCTTTTGGGGTTAAAAACATCCCCATCGCTAAAACCAATACCGCCACTATCTTTTGGTAGTTGCGAAATTGAACTTGTTGCATATGTCTTATCTTTTTTTTCATCAGCTAATTTTTATCTGTCTGTTCTGAAGTGCTAGTTTGATTAGCAGCTAGGATGCTAAAATAGTAAAATAGAGGGAAAAAGTGGCTGGGTTCAATAATCTATTTGTTATTAATCAGCGAAGTAATTTACTAAATAACACCAATTTACTGCTAGCGAAGGCATACATAACCAAGGATATAAAAGTAGCAGCTACAAATAACCTCTTGGTATTATTGGAACTTACCACTTACGACTAAAACTCAAGTTATCCACCATCCCCCATTTCCTTTTATTATTGGCACAAATAATCCACATCCCCCTAAAAAAAGTTGCCTCTTTCAAGCAAATAGTATATTTGTTAACATGGCAAACCGCTTAAGAAAGAAAGACACACCCCCAGCGTTAAGCCCCGAAGAGCTTAACCCCGACAAGGAGGTGCAAGTAACCGTAACCGAGGTAGTAAAAGACGAGCGCACCACTAAAATAGCTGGGGCCAGCAGCCTATTGTTTGCCCTTTTTTTATTTATAGCATTTACTTCGTACCTGTTTACTTGGCAGGAAGACCAAGACAAGGTACACCAGTTTGGCATTAAAATATTTGCCACCAGCGATGTGGCTGTGCACAACTTGCTGGGCGTACTAGGTGCTTATGTGGCACATATATTTATCTATAATGGGTTTGGCGTTTCGTCATATTTGTTCTGCACGTTCTTTTTTGTGCTGGGGGTAAACTTGTTGTTTGGCAAAAGGATATTTAGCCTTGTACGCAATTTGCGGTATGTAATGGTGGGGTTGGTGGTACTAAGCGTAGCTTTTTCCTTCGTATCCCGCAGCAGCGATTTTAGCTGGGGCGGCGCCGTGGGGGAGCTGGTGAATGACTGGTTTATTAAATGGATTGGCGTTGCAGGAACAGGGGCATTGCTGCTTACGGCTGTGTTTAGCTATATCATCTGGCGGTTTAACCCTACGTTCAAATGGCCCGAATTTAAACGGAAAGAAAAAGAAATGCCATTGGCCGAGGAAAACGAAGAAGAAGAACCGGGGGAAGACGACCCAGACTTTGAAGCATTCCTGGCAGCCAACCACTACAAGGAAGCAGAAGAAATGCCGTTTACCCTTACTATCAAAGAACCTGAGTCAGAACCAGAAGAACCTGCTGTACCTGTAAGCAACAATAAATTGAAAGAAGGTGCATCAGGTGGCGTTTCTGTTATTATGCCAAAAGCAGAGCCAGCAGCAGAAAGCCCATTGACAGCCTTTGGTGTTATAGAAAAAGAACCTGAACCCGAATTACCGCCTGTACCCGAAGGCAAATTGTTTATTGATAAAAATGAGTACAGGCCAACAGAGCCAAGCGTACTGCCGCTTGAAATACGTGAACCAGTAAAAGAAGATGAACATATCTCGGTAATAATGCCCGTGCCGCCGCCAGTTGCCCCTGTGTGGGTAGCACCTGTGGTACAGCAATTTGTGCCGCCAGCACCAAAGCCGTCTGCATTGGATAGCATCATGGGCATGGCGTTGGAAATAAAACCACCCGTGGAAGATGACCTTTTTGAAGAAGCCAACCCTGATTATGACGAGCAGGATGATTTTGAAGAGGAAGAAGAGGCGATTGAACTGGAAAAAAGACCTGCAGTAACACCAAGGCAGGGCATAGGCACTAATTACGATGCCACACTTGATTTAAAAGATTACCGCTACCCTGTTCTAGATATACTAGAAACACATGGCAGTGAAAAAATTGTGCATGACCCCGAGGAACTGGAAGCGCACAAGAACCAGATTGTTTCTACCTTAAAAAACTACGACATTGACATACAGCGCATAGCCGCCACGGTAGGGCCTACGGTAACACTGTATGAGATTGTGCCTGCACCGGGCGTAAGGATTAGCCGTATCAAGAATTTAGAAGACGATATTGCCCTTAGCCTTGCGGCCTTGGGCATCCGTATCATTGCACCGATACCCGGAAAAGGCACTATTGGTATAGAAGTGCCGAACATTAAAAAGACAGTGGTAAGCATGAAAACCTTGTTGATGTCTGAAAAATACATCAACAGCCCTTTCTCTTTGCCGATAGCGATTGGGAAGAAGATTGACAATGAAAACTTTATTGTTGATTTGGCTACCATGCCGCATTTACTGATGGCGGGTGCTACTGGGCAGGGTAAATCGGTAGGTATCAATACCTTACTTGTTTCTTTATTATACAAAAAACACCCTTCGCAACTGAAATTTGTGCTGGTGGATCCCAAGAAAGTGGAGCTAAGCCTTTACCGCACCATTGAAAAGCATTTCTTGGCCAAACTGCCAGGCGAAGAAGAAAGCATTATTACGGATACCAAAAAAGTAGTAAGCACCCTGAATGCCCTCTGCATAGAAATGGACAACCGCTACGACTTGCTGAAAGAAGCCGGCTGCCGCAACATTAAAGAATACAACGAAAAGTTCATTAGCCGCAGGCTAAACCCACAAAAAGGCCACCAGTACCTGCCGTTCATCGTTTTGGTAGTGGATGAGTTTGCCGACCTAATCATGACTGCTGGTAAAGAGGTAGAAATGCCTATTGCCCGCTTGGCACAGCTTGCCCGTGCCATTGGCATACACTTGATTATTGCCACGCAACGACCTTCTGTAAATATTATCACGGGTACTATCAAGGCTAACTTCCCGGCACGGATAGCCTTTAAAGTATCTTCTAAAATAGATAGCCGAACCATTTTAGATGCGGGCGGTGCAGAGCAGTTGATAGGTAAAGGGGACATGTTGATTAGCTATAATGGCGAAATAACCCGTGTGCAGTGCGCCTTTGTAGATACGCCAGAAGTAGAACGTGTATGCGAATTTATCGGCGACCAAAAAGGCTACCCAGAAGCATTCCTATTGCCGGAATATGTGGACGAGAAGGAACTGGAAAGCAAAGACTTTGATGGCAGCGATAAAGACCCATTGTTTGAAGATGCTGCGAAACTAATAGTGCAAAACCAGATAGGCAGCACCTCCCTTATACAACGCCGGATGAAGCTAGGCTACAACCGTGCTGGCCGACTGATGGATCAACTGGAGCGTGCTGGCATTGTAGGACCAAACTTAGGCAGCAAATCGCGAGAAGTGCTATACAAGACTGATTTGGAATTGCAGGATTACTTGGATAATATGGCGTAGGGAGTTATGAATTATATTGCTTAAAATTAATTGATTAGTAAAACACGAAGTAGCAGAATTGTGCCGCTTCGTGTTTTTGTACGTTTATGGTTATTTCACCTTTTTCAATCTCCATAACGTTGCAACCAACCTGTCAATATCGCTGCAAGTATTGTAAAACGCCAGTGATGGCCTCACCGTGCTTTCCAGCCCAAACCTGCGGAGTATGGGTTGTGCGCAATGATGCCCTGTGCGCACTGCAATACCTTCCTGGTTAAGGGCTTGGCCTACTTGGTCGTTGGTATAGCCGTCCAATATAAACGACATCACACTGGTTTTGTCTTTGGCTGTTCCAATAAGCTTTAAACCTGGAACGCCATTTAAAAGGTGGGTAGCATATTCCAACAAGTAATGTTCGTAGCGGTAAATATTATCTATGCCTAATTTATTTACATAGTCCAAAGCAGCACCAAGGCCTACTGCATCGGCAATATTACCCGTACCCGCCTCAAATCGTGAAGGTGCATCGTGGTATTGGGTATGTTCAAACGTTACGTCTTTAATCATATTCCCACCACCTTGCCAAGGTTGGGTTGCATTTAGCAGATCTTCCTTGCCATACAATACGCCAATCCCGGTAGGGCCAAACACTTTATGCCCGGAGAATACAAACCAATCGGCGTCCAAAGCTTGTACATTGGTACGGATATGCGACACAGATTGTGCTCCATCCAACAATACTTTTGCACCTGCATGATGCGCCATATCTATAATGGCTTTTGCAGGGGTAACCGTACCCAAAGCATTGGAAACTTGGGTAAAAGATACTATTTTAGTCTTGGAATTGAGCAATTTGGCATATTCATCCAACAGTACTTGACCATCATCGTCCACAGGTATTACCCGCAGCTTCAAGCCTTTTTTAGCAGCAAGCTGCTGCCAAGGCACAATGTTGGCATGGTGTTCCAGATGGCTAACGATTATTTCATCGCCAGCCTGTAGGTATTGCTCCCCCCAGCTTTTTGCTACAAGGTTAATGGCTTCTGTAGTACCACGTACAAACACAATTTCATTAGGCGAAGCTGCACCAATAAAGGTTTGTACTTTTTTACGAGCATCCTCATAAGCATCCGTGGCACGGGCAGCCAATTCGTGTGCAGCACGGTGTATGTTGGAGTTTTCGTGCTCATAAAAATAGCTAATCCTGTCAATTACCTGCTTGGGTTTTTGAGTGGTAGCCGCATTGTCAAGCCACACAATCGGCTTCCCGTTTACCTGTTCGCTTAGGATGGGGAAATCCTTTTTTACCAGATTGGCATCAAAGCCAAATGTGGATATAGCCGATGCAGGAGGGGTACTGCTTTTTACGTGTGGGTAAGTACTGCCCGATAGTTGAGACGACAAATCGCCCACAGGCAAACTATGCCCTTCCATGAAATAATAAGAGGGGCTATCGCTAATGCCAAATCCCGCAGGGGCTGAAAGGGGTAATTGCGTAGAAGGGGTGTGCTGGAAAATGGAAGACAAAGCGGCTTCCAATCCTGCTTGGTAAGATTGCCCCTCTACTTCAAAAGGCAAATATTCTTTCAGTACGTGTGCTGGCGAAAAAATGCTATCACCCGCTACTGAACGGGAATTGTTTGTTTTCAAGTTCTCGTCTGGCAAACTGGTTTGTGGGTCGTTAAAGTTTACTGCATTGCCATCTACTACAGATGGTGAAGCACCACTACCCGCCAGGGATGCAGGTATGCGGCCACCGCCATTGCTATTATATTGATTGTCATTGCCTGGTTCACCCAAATCAATCGTATTGACATACTGCAATGCCGAAGGCGAAATGCCAGCCCCAACAGCCGATGGCGGTGTTGAAACAGGTGATATGCTATAGGGCGTGGATGGAACAGACGGAGGCGTGGCAACAGGTGCAAAATCTAGCCCATTGCCCTGCATAAACAAAGCATCATAACCAGAAGGTGGTGCCTGCTGCCCAAGTACACCAGGTGTAGGTAAGCCTTCGGTATCTGATGACCTAAAGAAATAATTGGCTAAGTTTTCCAAAGCTACTACGTCTGGCAAACCGCCATTATCAATATTTGTACTCATAATATTTGCCT
Source organism: Parasediminibacterium schistidii (assembly GCF_046546515.1). Classification (NCBI taxonomy): domain Bacteria; kingdom Pseudomonadati; phylum Bacteroidota; class Chitinophagia; order Chitinophagales; family Chitinophagaceae; genus Parasediminibacterium; species Parasediminibacterium schistidii. The sequence goes on from NZ_JBKHKJ010000062.1 coordinate 6,121, forward strand.
ATTTCTACGTCTTCCAATACTGCAATTGCATCATCTACCAATACTGCCAATGAGCAATACAGGGAAACCAAATAAGAAGCAATGGCTTTTTCGTTGATACCCATGAAACGTACGGATAATCCTGGGGACTGCTCGCCCTGTAAACCTGGTTGGAACAGACCTACAACACCTTGGCGACTTTCGCCGGTGCGGAGTAAAATAACTTTGGACTTACCATTTTCTATAGGCAATTTATCAGAAGGAATCAATGGTATACCCCTCCAAGTAAGGAACTGTGAACCGAACAAGGAAATGGTAGGTGGTGGAACGCCACGGCGGGTACATTCGCGACCAAAAGCGGCTATAGCTAACGGGTGTAACAGAAAGAAACCTGGCTCTTTCCAAACTTTGGCTATTAAATCATCAAAATCGTCTGGTGTAGGGCCTCCAGTACGAGCTTTAATCCTTTGGGAAGGAGCAGTGCTATGCAGTAAGCCGTAATCTTTATTATTAATCAACTCACTTTCCTGCCTTTCTTTAATGGTTTCAATAGCCAAACGCAATTGCTCGCTTATTTGGTTGTAAGGCTTGCTGTAAAGGTCAGATACCCTTGTATGCACATCTACAATTGTTTGCACTGCAGCCAAGTTATACTCGCGTGGGTTTTCGATATAGTCCACAAAAGTTTGTGGCAACGTGCGTTCGTCACGGGCAGAACAATCTACCTCAATAGCGGTTGCGTCTTTTACTTTATTCAGGCGGTACACACCTGACTCTACAGGTACCCAGTTCATTAATTTGGTCAGCCATCGTGGGCTGATGGTAACCATTTGGGGTACAGTACGGGTAGCAATGGCCAACTGCCTGGCCGCTACGTCACCCAGTGCTGTTTGCTGGGTATTCTTATTCAAATTTGCCATGTATTGATGGTTTTATAATTAAAAAATATCAAAATTATATGAGTTTCAGTCGCTGCAAGAAGCTATATACATAGCAACCTGCACAAAAGCCAAACAGTGATTCCAATGCTTCAAATAAAACCAAAACAGCAGTAATAACAAGGGTATCTATCCCTAATAAGCATAAAACAAATATAGCAATTACAAACACTAAACCTATTCTTGCCGCAAAACGTTTTGGTGGCAGGTAAACAGGCTTTTGAGGGAGTTTTAGCTTAGTAACAATTTGGCCGCTTAGGCTAGCAAGTGGGCTATATTTTCCCAAATCGAATGAACGAAGGGCAAAATCAATGACTAAAAAAGCAGGTATGCAAATTGTTTTCAGCAACAAGAAAGCTATTGCTAGCAACATCACAAAAAAGGCAGTTAACCTTATCTTGCTTTTATTGCCATAAAATATGGCTGACTTATTAGGCAAATCACTCATCAAGCAAATATTTAAGTTATTTATATTGCAAGTATAGCAAGTATTTATTAATCTACCAAATTGGTAGGGTGAATTTCAAAATTTAGCTAATTGTTTATCCTAAAATTACTACATCTACATACACCTGAGAAGAGCTACTGTGCGGATACATCTTTTTTATATACTAGAGTTTATGTCAGTTTAATTACAGGGTATTTAAAGGGGTTTCTTTCCACTCTAAAGTT
>NZ_JBKHKJ010000063.1:0-7482 GCF_046546515.1 Parasediminibacterium schistidii
TATGTAAAATTAGTGCTGTTCGTGCATTAATGGCAAATTGGTAGTATAGAAGTTTTTCCCTTTGGCTGCCTTTTTTGATTTGTCCTGAAACATGCCACAATTTATAAAAACCTTATCTTTGATGTATAAATGCACTTGATACAAAGCATTTACAAAGCTAGTTTCCCGGCTGCAGTATCGTAGTTCTTTTTTTACTAATATTAAAATAGTAGTTTTTAAAAATTAAGGTATTATAATTCCTTATCAATAAATTATAACTTTATAATCATAAAATGATTAGTTCATTATCAGTTTCTTATCAATAGATAATTAATAAATGATAGTAAATTATCATAAAATAGCATGTTTTTTCTACTAAAAATTCGCTAATATTATTGATAATCAATGAATTGCAAAATTGCGAGGATTTTTTAAAAAAAATCAGAATCGGCAAAAAAGACCAAAAATTGGCAAAACTGATACTATTTTAATAAAAAACCCTGTAAGATTAATATTATAAAAATTGTGCAAGTTTTGTCATTTTGCCCTCCACCTTCTTGCCCCCTTTCCAATGGGGGCAGGGTTTGTCTAGGGTGATTTTTTTACTAAAAAGCGAAAAAATTTTATGTAACCTCCGATTTTTTTCATTGCTAATCGTGCCATATTTGCAAAAAGCATTTATTGATTTTCCCAACCTTCTTTATGATAAAAAATACGCCCTTTACAGAAAAACACATTGGCCTTGGGGCAAAAATGGCTGCTTTTGCTGGGTACAATATGCCTATAAGCTATACAGGCATCAATGATGAACATGCGGCCGTGCGTACTAACGCAGGCGTGTTTGATGTAAGCCACATGGGCGAATTTATAGTGAAAGGAGAATATGCACTGGACTTAATACAACGGGTTACTACAAACGATGCTGCTAAGCTCACCAATGGCATGGCACAGTATAGCTGCCTGCCAAACAAGGAGGGCGGCATTGTGGATGACCTAATTGTTTACTGCATAGAGCAAAATAAAACCTATATGCTGGTGGTAAATGCCAGCAACATAGAAAAGGACTGGAATTGGATCAATGGCTTTAATACCAATGGTGCAGCACTGCAAAATATAAGCGATAAAACCTGTTTGCTGGCCATACAGGGGCCAAATGCCTGCAAGCTACTTCAGCCATTAATAGCTACTGATATTCAAAACCTGAAATACTACACTTTTGTAAAAGGGAATTTTGCAGGCATAAATAATGTTTTGGTTAGTGCCACTGGCTACACAGGAGCTGGCGGCGTGGAAATATATTTTGAAGATGCAAACGGCGCAGCAGATATTATTTGGGGCAAGTTGATGGAACTTGGCATAAAGCCCATTGGTTTAGGTGCCAGGGACACGCTGCGGTTAGAAATGGGTTATTGCCTTTATGGCAATGATATAGACGATACAACCTCCCCGCTTGAAGGCGGGCTGGGCTGGATAACCAAGTTCTCCAAAGAATTTACATCAAAAGCTATTTTTGAGCAGCAAAAAAAAGATGGGGTAAAGAGGAGGCTAGTAGGATTTGAAATGGTAGAAAGAGGAATACCCCGCCACGATTACCAAATTAAAGACGCCGAAGGAAACACAATAGGCAAAGTAACCAGTGGCACGCAAGTACCAGGCTTAAACAAAGCCGTTGGCTTGGGTTATATTTCCACGGGCCAAGCTGTTGTAGGTAACACCGTGTATATTGACATTAGGAATACTTTGGTAAAAGCCATGGTTGTAAAAACGCCATTTGTATAATGCATTATTAAGCTGCTATCTTTTCTTCCTTGCCAATGGCAATTGGGTCTACTTCTTTTATAAATTGTATAACGCCTAAAGCATTGAAGCTGCGCATTACTTGGAAAGTAAGGTCAAATTCAAACCATTTGCGGGCAAAATTTGCATCCTCCTTATCAAAGTGGTGGTTGTTTTGAAAAAGCTCGCCCATAAGCAATATGCCCCAAGGGCTAGTGTTTTTACTGTGGTCGCCATTGTTAAAGTTGCTGTACCCATATTTGTGCCCGCACCAGTTTACCACAGCGCCTTGTATAGGCCCCATTAAAAAATGGATAGGCAAGAGCAAAAACCACCAATAGCCAGGGGCAAATGCCATATAGAAAGCCACATAGCCAAACATAAAAACAACGCGGGTTGCTGCATGATGGCCAAATTTGTCAAGCCTATCCCAAACAGGCAAGTAACCAACTAAAAATTGTTGTTCAGGCTTGTTTTTACCCGTTAAAAAACTGCGGAAAATAAGTATGGTGCTGCGCATCATTTGATACACATCAGTAAAAAAATGCGGAGAGTGCGGGTCTTTCTCCGTGTCGCTATAGGTATGGTGCATCCTGTGCATCACTGCATAAGCCCTAGGCACTAAAAATGACGATCCCTGTACCAGCCAAGTAGCAACATAAAAAATACGCTCCCAGCTTTTGCTAGTAGTGTACATTTGATGGGAAGCAAACCGATGCAGGAAAAAAGAATGAAAAAAAAGCGATAAAAACCAGTGCGTAAAAAAGAAAACAAGGATGATAATCATACAGCATAAATTGGTGGCTGCAATGTAGGAAATTAACCCATCACCCCGTGTTTTAAAAGGAATTTTAATGCCAAAAAATACCCAATAATGCAACCAATGCTGTCTGCAAGTATATCATACAGGTCGAATGAGCGGCCAACAATGAAATACTTTTGTATATACTCAATAGAAACGCCATAGCAAACACCCAACACAGCAATAAAACTAAACCATATTATTTTCTTTTTTGCGGGCATTGGGCTTTTTTTAAACGGGAAGCACCATAAGCAGATAATAGTTACAAACAAAGAAACGTGTACTATTTTGTCCATATCTATTGCTTCCATCCAGTCCACTTGAGGTATGTCTTTTCCTGGCAGGGTAAACAAATAAAAAGTTACTAGGAAAAATAGGAAAGCAGGCGCAAAAAGAAGTGGGTTAATTTTTTTCAATTTCATTTTTTTGGGCAAAAGTAAGGGAGACTAGAAATAGTCCCCCTTTATTCCCATCTGAAAAACCCTGCTATTGACTAGCTATTTTAATATTTTTAGCAAAAACAAACGCTTATTATTAATATACGAAAGGTTTATAGAAAAGGTTTCCTTTTAAAAAAATATTTTTATTGATAAAAGTGCTTCACTAAAAAGCTGCTCCAACCTAATGAAGCAGCCGTTTAGTTTTTTAACCATTTACCAAGCTATTTTTGTACTACTTGAGTTTTAAGCGTATATACCAATGGGCCAATATGGTTATTAATCATATCGTCCGATACGCCATTTTTCTTTGCGCCTTTTACGAGGTCGGCTACAAACTGGTCGAAGTCAGTTGCATCTGCTTTTGCCCCCATGCGGGAGTTTTGTGCCGGGTCATGTGCCGCTTTCATACTTTTACCCCCGTAAGTAAAATTTTTTGCTCCTGTTGCATAACAAAAGAAATCTGTTAGATTTTTGCTTAATGCAGAAAAACCAGTTGTGTTGCCCACTTTCACCTCACTTAACAGAACTGAAAAGAACTCATTGTTAATGGAAGTATCAACTGCTATAACAAAAATAGTACTGTCAACTACTGAGCGCAAAGCCAAACGCCCTTTTTCTATTTTAGTAGTGGGGGCTGCAGGGTCAGTTACCATTGTGGTGCTTCCAAGGCTGTCGTACAAGCTCATGGTAGCTACAGGTGATACAGTGGAATCACTTTTTTTGCAAGATGCCATCAAAGTCATGCCTGCGATAATGCTTAACATGGCTACAGAAGCCAATACTGTTTTAATTGTTGTCTTTTTCATGTTTTTGTTTTTTTTAAATTAAAATAAATGGTTAAAAAAACTGTAAGCCTTATAGCTGAATGAGGTTGCGGCTACAGGGCAGCCGCTTTGCATTTGTTCTTTGGTGGGCATAAAGCGTTCTGCTTTGTAAGGAAGACTGCTTTTGAAATGGGCAACAATTGCATCGGCAGAAGTAGAAATAGGGTGGAAAGTAAACACAGCAATTTTGCTATCTGGGTTACACAGCACATGGTCAATGCCTTTTTGCTGGTAAAGCCATGTGGTAATTTTGGCAGCGTCTTCCTGTGTAACGCCTTGTTTAAAATCAATCCTTGCCATCGCTATTGTGCTTGCATCCGGTGCTTTTGGCCGGGTAACCATATAAATATGGATGCTTAATACAACAATGCCAAGCAACAGGGTAATGCCTACACCCATTAATACTTTTTTGAAAAATCCTTTTTTCATGTTGTAAATTTTTTAGTGGTTTTGAAATGAGATGAGAACATTTTTTGTTTTAATATTTTACAATTCCATGACAAATACGAGAAAAAAGAAAGGATGGTTTTAAAATAAAAAAAAGAGTTTTTTTCACTACTATGTTGCAAGTTTGGTTAATCTGCCACGAAGGCACGAAGACACAAAGAGGCACAAAGTTTTAAGAGAAGAAGAAGTAGAAAAGAAAAAGAATTATGTTTTAATACCTTTTAACCTTCTTATCCTTCGCGCTTCTTCGTGCTTTCGTGTCTTTGTGGCTATTTGTTATGTGTTGAATATTAACAAAAAAAGCCTTTGTTTTAAACAAGCTTTTGTAATAGGCTTATTCCAAAAACCCTTTACCTTTATATCCATGCAAACAGAAAAGGAAAAGCTAGCCAGCAACGAAGCAGGGTGGAAAAAATGGGGGCCATATCTTACAGACAGGCAATGGGGTACCGTAAGGGAAGATTATAGTGCAGATGGCAATGCGTGGAAATATATAAGCCACGACCAGGCACGCAGCAAAGCCTACCGCTGGGGCGAGGAAGGCATTGCGGGCATAAGCGACAATACGCAATTGCTTTGCTTTGCAGTAGCTTTATGGAACAAAAAAGACCCCATTGTTAAGGAGCGATATTTTGGCCTTACAGGTAATGAAGGTAACCATGGCGAGGATGTGAAGGAATTGTATTACTATTTGGACAATACGCCTACGCATAGCTACATGAAAATGCTCTATAAATACTCACAGGAGGCATACCCCTATGAATGGCTATTAGAAGAAAATAAAAAAAGAAGCAAAGCAGACCCAGAGTTTGAACTGATAGATACAGGCCTTTTTAACGAAGACAAATATTTTGATGTTTTTATAGAATATGCCAAAGCCTCGGAAAACGATATACTCATCAAAATAACGGTACACAACAGGGGCAAGGACGAAGCAGCAATCAACGTATTGCCCACTATTTGGTTCAGGAATACATGGTCGCTGGGGTATGACGATTATAAGCCCGAGTTGATGTCGTCTAACAGCACAGATATAATCATCAACCACAAAGCACTTGGCGAGTATAACTTGTACCTTGACAAGAACAATGTAAACAAGCAATTGCCTTTGCTGTTTTGCGAGAACGAAACCAACAACCAAAAGTTGTATGGCTCGGCCAATCATTCTGCATTTGTAAAAGATGGAATAAATGACTACTTGGTGTATGGCAATACACATGCAGTAAATATAGATGCCATAGGCACAAAAGCAGCTGTAAATTATGATGTAAACATACAGGGTGGAAGAAGCGAGACATTCCGCCTTCGGTTGGTGCAAAATAGCATTACCCACCCATTTGAAGACTTTGATGCAGTGTTTGACACTGTGTTTCAAAATACCAATAATTTCTATGGCGATTTGCAAAAGGACATTCCCGATGAAGATGAAAAACGGGTGCAAAGGCAGGCTTTTGCAGGCATGTTGTGGAGCAAGCAATTTTTTTATTACAACGTGGAGCAATGGCTAAACGGCGACCCCGGCCAGCCTGCACCGCCACCAGAACGAAAAAAAGGAAGGAATGCTACTTGGAAACACCTGAACAACTCGGATATTATTTCCATGCCCGACAAATGGGAATACCCTTGGTACGCCGCCTGGGACTTGGCTTTTCACTGTATCCCCTTTGCCATGATAGATGCTGGGTTTGCAAAAAACCAGTTGCAGATGCTTACCAAGGAATGGTACATACACCCCAATGGGCAATTGCCAGCTTATGAATGGGCATTTAGCGACGTGAACCCACCAGTGCACGCTTGGGCTACGTTCCGGGTTTTTAAAATAGATGAGCAAAGGAATGGCAAGCCCGATCTGCATTTTTTAGAATCGGTGTTCCACAAGCTGCTCCTAAACTTTACTTGGTGGGTAAACAGGAAAGATGCCGAAGGCAACAATATTTTTGAAGGTGGATTTTTGGGGCTAGATAATATCGGCGTTTTTGACAGGAGTTCGTCCTTGCCCACCGGCGGCTACATAGAACAAGCAGATGGCACTAGCTGGATGGCCATGTATTGCCTGAATCTGATGCGCATTGCATTGGAACTAAGCCGTTACAACCCTGTCTACCAAGACATGGCTACCAAGTTTTTTGAGCATTTCCTAAACATTGCCAGTGCTATTAACCGTATGGGCATAGACGGTAATGGTCTTTGGGACGATGATGACCAGTTCTTTTACGATGTGTTAAAACTGCCCAACAACAGGGGCTGCAAGTTAAAAGTACGCAGCATGGTGGGGTTGATACCCTTGTTTGCAGTAGAGGTATTGGACACCGAACTGCTGGACTCAGTGCCAGAATTTAAAAAAAGGCTGGAGTGGGTGCTGGAACACAAGCCCAACTTGGCAAGTCTGGTTTCCCGCTGGCAGGATAAAAATTCTGGCGAAAAGCATTTGCTAAGCCTGCTAAGGGGGCATCGCATGAAAAAAATATTGTTGCGTATGCTGGACGAAAACGAGTTCCTAAGCGATTATGGCATACGGGCAGTCTCCAAGTTCCATAAGGAGCACCCATATATTTTTGACGTAGATGGCAAACGCTTTTGTGTGGAGTACAGCCCAGGCGAAAGCAGCAGCGGCCTATTTGGCGGCAACAGTAATTGGCGTGGCCCCGTGTGGATGCCCGTAAACTTCCTGATAGTGGAAAGCCTGCAACGCTTTCACTATTACTACACAGACGATTACAAGGTAGAATGCCCTACAGGCAGCAATCAATACCTATCGCTAGACGATATTGCTAGCATGATAGCAAAAAGGCTGGCCAATTTATTTTTAAGGGACAACACCACAGGCAAGCGTCCCATATTTGGCAACTACGACAAACTGCAATACGACCCCAATTTTAAAGACTACCTGCAGTTTTACGAATACTTCCATGGCGATACCGGCCGTGGCGTAGGCGCATCGCACCAAACAGGCTGGACGGGTTTGGTAGCAAGGCTACTACAACCAAGGAAGAAACCGGTGGGGTAGGGATTTTGTTAGTACTTTCCTTGGGAGATAGTGCCACAAAGCTCTAGGACACTAAAGAAGCGCAAAGATTTTAAGGAAAAGAGGAAAGAAAAAGCATTTGGCATTTTCTTTTTCTTTCTTTACTATTCATTGAGCATTTGTGGCAGATTGCTCAAAATTGCACATGAATAATAGCAAAATTCATTGTCAATTATTTAAGAAAGAAAC
>NZ_JBKHKJ010000064.1:0-7277 GCF_046546515.1 Parasediminibacterium schistidii
CTGAAAAACTTAGGTTGTTTTAATAACCTATTTTTGAAAATTATTTTTTCATGATGATGCAATATTTAGACAAGCGGGTTAATATTTTGTTGGCAGTAGCTTTTATTGTGCAGATGCTCACGGCATGGCATACCTTCTTTTTCCATTCCGATGAATATTTCCAGGTTATAGAATTTACCTCGTATAAACTAGGTATCTCGCCGGCAAGCATGTTGCCCTGGGAGTTTAAGGAACAGATACGCCCTTCCATCCAGCCCTATATTTTCAAGGCGGTTTACCTTTTTTTCGCATCTTTTGGTATCAAGGACAGGTTTTTTATCTTCGCCATGGTGCATATAGGCGTGGGGATAGTGGGCTTTGCTTTGTGCAATTACCTGCTCATCAGCAAGTTTAAAAAAGAAAAATATCTTTTTCACTTATTGCTAATAGCTAATTTTTTAGGGCTAGTGCCTTTTTTGCGGTCTAGCTTTAGTGCAGAAACCATGGGAGGCTTGTCATTATTGCTATCCATACTGCTTTTGGAAAAAACAATGCAGGAAAAAAGCAAGGCTGCATGGGCAATTGCTAGTGGACTCTGCATGGGGTTTTGTTTCTTTTTCCGCTTCCCCATGGCAGCGGCATTAGTGGGCATTTTGGTATGGATAGCCATTAACCATATCAAAAAATGGGATAAAATATTATTGATTGGGTTGGGGTTTGCAGTTGGATGTGCCTTCAATATATATTTAGACACAAGGTTTTATGGCAACTTCTGCTTTACCCCCTATAATTATTTTTATGCCAATATTATACAAGGCAAGGCTGCTGGTTTTGGCACATCGCCATGGTGGTACTATATTCCTATACTCGCTGCTGTGGCAGTACCGCTGTTATCGCTTTTTTTATTTGGGCTAATGGTAAAAAGCCTTGCGAATTACAAAAACCCATATTCGCTGGCTATCCTTTTTTTAATTGTTGGGCATAGCCTAATTGGGCATAAAGAAGAACGATTTTTGTTCCCAGTATTGTTTTTCATGGTTTATTTGGCTGGGGATGCTTATAGAAATTCTGTAAAAACACAGGCTTTTATTGCAAATATGTGGGGGAATAAGCAATGGGGATGGCTAGTAAAAGGCGGCATTGGCTTTTCTGCCATTGTAAACCTGATAGTAGTAGTGTTGCTCTGTATTACGCCTTTTAAACAACCAATGGAGTTTATCAAAAAAATTAACAGTGATTTTCCCTACCCGCAACAAGAAATTTTTTGCTACAAGCAAAGCCCTTACACTACTGAAAGCAACCTGCCCTATCATTTTTTGGCAGAAGACAAACTGAAATTTACTATCCTGCCCGATAAAGCTAGCTTTCTTGCCGCATTGGCAAGCAGCAAGAAGCCAGTTTATTATTGCTTAAAATATGAAGATGCCGCTCAAGATGGATTTCCACAACTAATAGAAAATAAAAAAGGCATTGTTTCTTCTAGTATTGTTTGGTGGTTTACCAATTGGGTTGGCAGCACCTTCCATGGATATATACAAGATATTTGGTTGCTGGCAAGTTATTAAAAAGAATTAGCCTATTAGTATAAAATCAATCGCAAAACCTCAATTTTAATTTATCCTATCCATCTTATTCAATTATAGCCTATTTTGCTACTTGAAATTTTAACCACCTAGTATTATGAATGAAATAAGGCAAAAAGGTCACCCGCAGGGTTTGTATGTTTTGTTTGCTACCGAAATGTGGGAGCGGTTCAATTATTATGGGCTAAGGGCTGTTTTAATTTTGTTCATGACCAAGGCATTGCTTTTTGACCATGCTTTTGCTTCTAACCTGTATGGCAGCTATACTGGGCTGGCATTTTTAACCCCTTTGATTGGTGGGTACGTGGCAGACCGGTACTGGGGCAACCAGCGTTCTATCATTGCAGGGGGGCTAGTAATGGCCATCGGTGAATTTATTTTGTTTTTCTGTGGATCTTTTTACCATAGCGCACCCCAATTGTCGTCTATTTTATTTTTCTCGGGGTTGGGCTTTATGATTACAGGCAATGGTTTCTTCAAGCCTAACATATCGTCTTTGGTGGGGCAATTGTACCCAAAAGCAGACAGGAGGCTGGACGCAGCCTATACCATTTTCTACATGGGCATTAATATAGGCGGGGCTTTGGGCCCCTTTCTTTGTGGCTTGGTGGGGGATACTGGCAACCCTGCCGATTTTAAATGGTCGTTTCTTGTAGGAGCCATCGGCATGTTGCTAAGCGTTACTGTTCAATTGTTGTTCCACCACAAATATGTAAAAGGGCCAGATGGCAATGTATTAGGTTTAACGCCAGCAAACTCGCCTAAAAATGCCACCAATCCTATTGTTATCATAGCCAGCCTATTGGGGTTGTCGTTTATTACCATTGGCTTGATTTATATAGATGCCAAGGTATTTAACTATTTATTTTACCTGCTTATTGGTTGCATTATGTTTATAGCCATTCTGGTTTTTTCAGACAAAGCTTTGACGCCACAGGAAAAAAGCAAAATAATTGTGATATTCGTTGTATCGTTTTTTGTTATCTTCTTTTGGAGTGCTTTTGAGCAAGCCGGAGCCTCCCTTACTTTTTTTGCAGATGAGCAAACAAACAGGAATTTAGGCTTCTTTGTTGTGCCTGCAAGTTGGTTCCAATCTTTAAATTCTGCTTTTGTTGTTGCATTTGCCCCTTTGTTTGCATGGTTGTGGATTAACCTAGGCAAAAGAGAGCCATCCTCCCCCACTAAGATGGCGTTGGGTTTATTCTTGCTTGCATTGGGCTATTTGTGGATAGCTTTTGGGGTAAAAAACGTGCAGCCTGGCATTAAAGTAAGCATGATATGGCTTACAGGCATGTATGCCTTGCATACTTGTGGCGAACTATGCTTATCGCCAATTGGGTTGTCGCTGGTAAACCAGTTGGCACCTGCCAAGTTTGCTTCATTGCTCATGGCGGTATGGTTCACGGCCAATGCGTTTGCCAATAAATTTGCGGGTGTGCTTAGCAGCTTGTACCCTGACAATAAAACTACCAACTTCCTCGGTATTTATGAAATGAGCAACCTTTACAGCTTTTTTATGTTATTTGTATTCATGGCGGGTATTGCTTCGGTGATATTGTTTTTCCTGACGAGGCTATTGCAAAAAATGATGCGATAGGTTTCTAGCCACAAAGGCACGAAGGCTCAAAGTAGCGCTAAGGAAAAAAGGCAGAAAAAGTCTATTTAATTTCTTTTTCCCTTAAACCTTTGGATTCTTTGTGTTTTCTTCATTGCAAATTGCTTCAAATTGCACCTGAGTAGTAACTGTAGCTATTTACCTGTGTGCTGAGTAAAAGATTAAAAATAATAACGGTGGATTATGGAACCCCAAGTTGCTGCTTTCTTGAAACGTATATTAACTACCATAGGCATTGTACTGTTTTGGATGGGCATTAATTCTACTACGGGCATTATGTTTGGCTATGGATATATAGAAGGCCCAGTTAAAGCAGGCAATATCATTTTTTATATTTGGTTGGTAATTAGCTTGCCGCTCATGGTACTTTGGCTGCGTAAATTGTGGAAAGACCAGATAGATTTTGATGAAGACAATAGGTAAAGTATATTGCCACGAAGGCACAGCTACTTTGAGCCTTTATGCCTTTATGGCTAAATTCTATACATCCCAAATAAAAGCGTTTTTTCTTTGTCATTGAATTGTAAATAATACTTACTTTAGCCAAAACGATTGTTATGCTTGAGCCTTGGCGCATTGGAAAAATGATTAGGATAGAAGATGAAACCCCCACCACAAAACGGTTTTGGATACAAGTACCCGAACTAGAAAAATTTGATTTTGAACCGGGGCAGTTTGTAACGCTGGATTTGCCCATCCATGAGCAAAAAAACAAACGCTGGCGCAGTTACTCCATTGCATCTGCACCCGACGGCACCAATATTTTTGAACTAGTTATTGTAAAGCTGGAAGGCGGTGCAGGCACAACCTATTTGTTCGGCGAAGGCAAAGTAGGCCTTGAATTGCCGCTTAGGGGGCCTGCTGGCAAGTTTACCCTGCCTGAAATAATAGACAGGGATTTGTACCTTGTTTGCACAGGAACAGGCATTGCCCCTTTTCGCTCAATGGTGAGTTATATACATGCCCATCAGATACCCCATAAAAATATCTACCTCATTTTTGGCTGCCGCACATTTGCCGACAACTTGTATTATAATGAGTTGAAGCAATTGGAAAAGGAAGAAGATGGCTTTTATTTTTTACCTACTTATTCCCGAGAAACCGAAGCACCAACAGGTTGCCATACGGGCTATGTGCATGGGGTGTACCACCACCATGTAAAAGCTAATTGCACTGAAGAAGACCCTGCCCCAGCCTATTTTTACCTTTGTGGCTGGAAAAACATGGTGGACGAAGCAAAAGAGCGCTTGCAGCAGCTAGGCTATGATAAGAAAGCCATACACTTGGAATTGTACGGCTAAGAGGAATAGCCACAAAGGCACGAAAACATAAAGAAACACAAAGGGTAAAAGGAAAACAAGAAATACAAGGTAAATAACCCTTTCTCATTTTTTCTTAGTGCTACTTCGAGTTTTCGTGCCTTTGTGGCTATAATTTATTTTCTAAAAATCCCTGTGTTCCCTTACCCATTCGGTGATGTAGTGCGTTATGTCTGTGGTAGCAGTACCCGGGGGGAATAACTTGCCTACGCCTATTTCGTTCAAGGCCTTCATGTCGCTTTCAGGTATAATGCCGCCGCCAGTAAGCAGCACATCGTCCATTTCCTTTTCTTTCATCAAAGCAATTATTTTAGGGAAAACGGTATTGTGCGCACCGCTTAAAATGCTTACTCCTATGGCATCCACGTCTTCCTGCAAAGCGGCATTTACTACCATTTCAGGTGTTTGGCGAAGCCCAGTATAAATCACTTCCATACCTGCATCCCTCAGGGCTGCCGCAATTATTTTTGCCCCACGATCATGGCCATCAAGACCTACCTTGGCTATAAGCACCCTTAATGGCCTGTTGATTATTTTATTCATTTGGCAATCTATACTTTGTAGGTATTAAGTAATACATTGTAAGTTAGTAAATAACTGTTTAAAACGTATTACTTATTTATTCGCTCTTGGCGTTGCGACAGCTAAAGCATTCCAAGCACCGATTTTATCCTAGATACTGTTTCCTCTTTGCCTAGTATGGCTGCTATTTCAAACACGCCGGGGCCAAATTTGCCGCCTACCAGCATTATCCTGAATGGCAGCATTAGTTCGCCGGGCTTTAGCTGGTGCGCTGCAGCTAATTCTTTAAATTCTTTTTCCAAATCGCTGGCTTCCCATAAAGTACTTAGCTCGTAAGCCCTAATAAGTTCCACAAAAAACATTTGCTTCTTCTCGTCCCATTTAGGGCTAATGGCAGCAATGTCTATGGTTTCGGGTTGTGTAAGGAAGAAGCTTGCCTGTGCCACAAAGTCGCTCAGCAGCACGCATCTTTCTTTCACCATTTCTAGTATCTGCGTGAATTTTTCATTTATTTCAACCTCAATACCATTTGCTTTGAAAAACCCTGCCACCAAATGCTGGTAACTTGCAACATGCATTTTCTTTATCCACTCCTGGTTATACCATTTGGCTTTTTCGTAGTCAAACTTGGCACCGCCTTTGTGTACACGGCCAATGCTGAATTTTTCAATCAATTCCTCCAAAGTAAATAATTCCTGCCCAGTGCCATCGTTCCAGCCAAGTGCTGCCAGCATGTTTACAAATGCTTCTGGCAAAAAGCCACGTTCCCGGAAACCAATCGTAGTTTCGCCGCTTTTAGGATCTGACCAGTCCATGGCAAACGTGGGGAAGCCAAGCCTGTCGCCATCCCTTTTGCTTAGCTTGCCATTGCCATCTGGTTTTAGTATCAATGGCAAATGCGCCCATTTAGGCATATTGTCAATCCCAAACAGATAGCTCCATAGCAATACATGCACAGGTGCAGAAGGCAACCACTCCTCGCCACGGAAAGCATGGGTAATTTCCATTTTATAATCGTCCACCACCACGGCAAGGTGGTAAGTGGGCATTCCATCGGCTTTCAAAAGTACTTTGTCATCTACTTGGCTGGTATTGAATACCACCTCGCCCCTTATCATGTCCGTAAACTTCACTTCTTCATTTTCGGGCAGCTTGATGCGTATTACATAAGGCGTGCCATCGGCCAATAATTGCTCCACTGCTTGTGGGTCAAGCGTCAACGAGTTTTTCATCATTCCCCTCGTGGCTTGGCTATATTGAAAATTATTTATTTCCTTGCGTTTTGCATCTAGTTCTTCTGCTGTGTCAAAGGCATAATAAGCTTTGCCTTCCTGTATCAATTGGTCAGCATATTGCTTGTACATCGGCTTGCGCTCGCTTTGCCTGTATGGGGCAAATGGCCCTCCATGCAATGGACTTTCATCCGGCGTTAGACCGCACCACGCAAGCGTTTCAAAAATATAGGCCTCGGCGCCCTCTACAAAGCGGGTTTGGTCTGTGTCTTCTATCCGAACAATAAAATCACCACCATGCTGCTTCGCAAACAAATAATTGAACAATACTGTCCTTACTCCCCCCAAATGCAAGCCCCCTGTGGGCGATGGGGCAAAGCGTACACGCACTTTTTTTTCCATGATGGTGCAAAAGTAAGGGATAAGGCATAAGTCGTCAGTGGTAAGTAGCTAGTCATAAGTCTGTCAAAACCTAAAATTCCTTTTCCCCTATCTCACTCACAGGCAACTTTACTTTTTTGTTTTTCTTGTTGAACGTATAGCTTACACCCAGTTGCAGCACATCAGGCTCCACGATATAATTGGTCGTAGTGTAAAAATTACTGCCGCTGGTCGTGATGCGTTGTATGTTTGATATGCCCATGCCCGCATCAATATTTAACCACTGTGCCTGGAACGCCCATTGGTTGTTCTTGCTTAGTTTTTTGATGGATAAATTGGGCGAGAAAAAAGCCCCGTCTTGCCCTTGTGCTGTTGGTCGCAGGGATAAATAAGAGGCACTCAACTGCACCGTCCATTGGGAAGAGAGTTTAAACGTCTGTGTGGTGTTCCATGTATAAGCCAATTTACTATTGTGAACGGCTACCTTCCCATTGAATATGCTGCCGCTTACTTTAGACTCAAATACATTTAATCCCACTAGGCATTGCCACCAATTGTTTAAGTGCAAAGTCAGCCCCGTTTCTACTCCATATTGCTCCGCATAGGAGGCGTTGGTGTATATCCTGTTTAGGATAGTATCGTTAAA
>NZ_JBKHKJ010000065.1:0-7067 GCF_046546515.1 Parasediminibacterium schistidii
GCTGACAAAACGGCTAAAAATGCAGGAAAGACCGTCCACAGTTGACACACCTTGGGGTTGACAAATGCCGCTAACATGGGTATTGCCGCAAGCAGGGCGTGACGGAATAAACTTCATCTTTTTGTCGGCTATTGGGCTTTTGTTCCAGCTTAACTTTATATATTTGGCTATGGAAAAAACATCGGCAATATTGCAATCATTGGGCTTCGGTTCCGGGCTGACCCAGCTCTATGCCCCTGCCTGCAGGCAATACCTTGCTCGTTAGCGGCAATGACCGAAGCGAATAACACAATAGACAGCAACAAAGAGATAAAAAATGAAACTAAAAGACTTAGAGCTTACTGACAATAATCACTTTGTAGCAATGGAGTATTATTATTTAATTCTTAACAGAACATTTCTTGTACTCAAGACAAAAGGATATTTGATTGGAATTCAAGGTAACGGACTTATAAGTGTTGAAGGGGGTAAAGATATTCTTACTCGACAAATAACCTCAAATATGGCTATTAAAGGCGACCTGACAAATCCCTATTCCTATTTAAAAAATAAGTTTCTAGAAAAGATAGTTGACTTAGATTTATTAGATGGCAGTATTTTAAACGCAAACAAGATAAATTTTATAATCAAGACCTCTGACATTAAATCCGCTGTTTACAACTCCTCTAAAAAATTCGGAATGGGGCCATATCCTCACGATGGAAGAGTAACCATTGAGACCTACGATAATAAAAAAAGAGAATTTATTATTCTTGGAAATCAATCTGGAGAAAATATCGCAAACTTTATAACAATAAAATAGACAAATGAAGAAAATACTCATAATCCTAACGATTTCAGTAATTACAGCAGTTACAACCTTTGGACAATTTTTTGAAGGGGAAATTATTTACACTAACACCTACAAAAGTAAAAACCCAAAAGTATCAGACCAACAATGGACTTCAATGCTCGGCTCGACACAGGAGTATTTAATAAAAGGTGGCGACTATAAATCAATTACAAATGGGTCTTTAGTTCAATGGCAGCTCTATATCAACAAAGACAATAAACTTTATAATAAAATGTCAAACTCTGAAACAGCTTTTTGGAATGACGCAAGCGTTCAAGGTGACGAAATTCTGAAAGTTGAATTAAATAATGGAGTAACAGAAATCTTAGGTTACAAGTGTGACGAAGTAATTTTGACTTGTAAAAGTGGTGTTCAAAAATATTATTTCAATTCCAAATTATCAGTGGACACAAAACTATTTGCAAATCATAAATTCGGCAACTGGTTTGACTATCTTTCCAAATCAAAGTCTTTACCTTTAAAATCAGTAATTGAGACAGCTCAGTTTACTATGGAAAGTGTTTCAACAGAAGTTAAACAAATGAAACTTGAAGCTAAGATTTTTGAACTTCCAGCTGTTATTAAGACTGAAAAAAGTCCTTACTAAGGACAAAAAAACATTCGGTAAGAAAGGTCTTGCAATAGTGGGGTTTCGTGCTTCGAAGCAATATTAACAACACATATTTTAACGCCATTTTGTCTTAACCTCAAATAAGCCGACCTTGTAGCGACCTAGGAGCGATCTAGGAGCGATCTAGGAGCGATGATGGAGCGATAGGGTAAAAAGACAGGTTCTGTTTAACTGACAAAACGGCTTAAAAAATAAGAAAGACCGTTCACAATTGGACACACTCCACGGGTGACAAATGCCGATAACATGGGTATTGCCGCAAGCAGGGCGTGACGGAATAAACTTCATCTTTTTCTTTGCTATTGGGCTTTAGTACGGGCTGGACGTTATATATTTGGGTATGGGAAAGAACATCGGCAATATTGCAATCATTGGGCTTCTGTTCCGGGCTGACTCAGCGCTATTCCCCTGCCTGCAGGCAATACCTTGCTCGTTAGCGGTCACCCATGAGCCACTTGCGAACATTGAGCAGACAAACAAATGAACGGACAAGCCAAAACTTGAACAAAATACACTATACAACATTCAGACAGATTTAATATGGAAACAATAGAAAAGCAAACAGAATACTTTAAAGTCCTTATAATTGACAGACAAGAAAATGCCCGTGTAATAGAAAAATCTTCAATGGAAGGGGTAAAAGGTTCTGTTGTAGAAAAATATAGCGACCAAGCACATTTCATTTATGAACTATTGCAAAATGCTAATGATGTCAAAGCAACAAAAGCGGAATTTAGGTTAACAAATGCAGGTCTTTATTTCTCTCATAATGGTACAATTCATTTTACAATAACAAATCCTGAAAATGAAAGAGAAGATAAACTAGATAATAGGCTCGGACACATTAATTCGATTACTTCCATAGGGCAATCTAACAAAACAACAGAATCCACCATAGGAAAATTCGGAGTTGGCTTTAAAGCAGTTTTTCAATATACAGACACTCCACATATTTACGATACATACTTTCAGTTTAAGATTGAACGCTTTATAGTGCCTCAACTATTAGAAAATGATTTAGAAGGCAGGAATAATAATACAGTTTTCTACTTTCCATTTGACAAAAAAGAAATGCCAGCCGATAAAGCATTTAATGATATTATAGGCAAACTAAAAAGCTTGTCTTACCCAACATTATTTCTTTCTTATCTAAATGAAATAAATTGGAAGTCAGAAAACGAAAGTGGAAATTACACAAAACATATTTCTAAAAGTGAACAATGGAATGATATTTCATACTCTAAAGTTAAGTTAAATCATCAAATTGGATTAAAACCAACAACTGAAAAACTTCTATTGTTTTCCCGAAATATTGAAAATAGCAGCCTTAATTATTCTATTGGATTTTTTCTTGATAGAAATGGTCAACTGCAATCAAAACAATTGCCTGCATTTTGTTTTTTTCCTACAGAAGAAGTAACAAATTTAAATTTTATTTTAAACGCTCCATTTTTACTAACTGATAGTAGAGCGGGTATAAAACGTTACGAAGTCCATAATACTGAAATGGTCGAGTTACTTGCTCAACTTGTCGCCGATAGTTTGCTAATTTTAAAAGATTTAAAACTTATAACTGATGATATAATTAATATAATTCCATACAAAGAAAGTAAAAGTCTTTTTGCACCATTTTATTCCTCAATAAAAAACCAATTAAAAACCCAAGAATTATTACCCGCAAAAGGTAACACATATGCTCAAAAAGAGAATGCTTATTGGGCGGAATATAGCCCAATAACAAATGTCTTCTCAAATGAGCAACTTTCTAATCTCACAAAAAGAGAAAATGCAAAATGGGTCTTTGAATCGATTGGTAGAAATGAAGCAAAATATAAAGGAAATCCGGATTTAGGAAAATATATCGAAGAATTAGTAAGTAATTATCTCGATATAGAATACATTTTAAGGAACTACATAACTAATGAATTTATACAAAATCAAACTTTTGATTGGGTGCAGCAATTCTATGAGTATTTGTCAAGGTCGAATGACTACATGAAAATAGTGAAGACAAAACCAATTTTCATAGATTCTAAAGGAAATGCCGTTCCAGCATTTGAACAAAATGGAAAGGACCTGCATCCAATACTATTTTTACCTTCAGAGTATTCTGATTCCCCTTATATCCATATTCACCCAAAACTTTTAGAAAATGAAAAATCTAAAGAGTTTATCGAACAGTTCGGCATAAAACAACCCAGCCTAAAGGATGAGATTTATAATAATATTTTACCTCAATACAAAAAAAATGGTGAGATTGATATTGAAACACATTTTCAAAAATTTTTCAAATATTATAAAGATGAATGTCCTCAGAATGAAATAAGCAGTTTTATCGAATTGATAAAGGATAAAGAATTTGTTATCTATAAAACAAAGAAAGAAGATAAGCCTTTTCCAGGACAGGCAAATGAAATTTATTACCCATATCCTGATTTATTGAAATATTTTGAATCAAAACCAGATACTAAATTTTTAGATTTAGATGGTTATTATAATTTCATAAATGAAACCGACAGAGAACATTTAAAAACTTTTTTATTTAAAATTGGAGTGAACAACACCCCAATTATATATCAAATAGACTTAGGTTACGAATATGAAACCAAAGCAAGATTTGGATTGACACAAATAAATATTAGTCAAAAATATTACGACAAACAAAAGGTTTATGACAAATTCATTGACGGGTCTGCTGAATTAATTCAAGGCATAAACAAGCAAAAATCCTTATTACTATGGAAAATGTTGTCAAACTTAATTTCCAAATATGTGAATAATTCTTTTACAAATTTAGTCAGGGGGATTTTCGAGTATGTCCCTCATTGGCAACAGTATAAAACCAGTAATTCATTTGATTCAAGTGAGTATATACGTCTTACAACTTCCAAATGGTTGATAAAGAGAAATGGCGATTTCTCAGCACCTCACGAAATTACAGTTGCTGATCTTTCTGTTGAATATGAAAAGGAAAGCAATCAGGCAAAACAGCTTATTGACCTCTTAAAATTTAAGCCACTTGTTGTTTTAACTGAAGAACAAGAAAAGCTAAAATTTCTCGAAGAAAATAATATTGATTTAGTTGAATTAAGAAAATTTAAGGAGTGGAAAGAGCAACAAAATACCCCAAGAATAAATTCAGGTGGAATTAATACAAATAGTAATACCGAGAATAATAATTCCGAGCAAACAGAGGCTTCAAAATTGGATAGAACTATTAAAGATTTAGATAGTTTACAAAAAGAATATGCACCTAAAGTAAAAATAACACAAGCCGAAAATTCAGAACCTGAAACATCACCAAAAATAAATTTTGATGAAGACGAAGAATTTGCAAAAGGAATTGAAGACCTAAAAGAACAACTTGAAATCAAAAAAAGCAGAGTTGATTTAGCTGAAAAAATTAATACCAGCAAAAAATATTCGTATGATTGGTTTGTAGCCTATTTACAGTTATTAACCACTTACGGAGAAAAACAGGACACTACAAAACAAAAATCAATTTCGTTTCAAGAAATTAAGTCCTATAAAACGGACAACAAATACTTTTTACTTTGTGGGGCAAGCAGTTATATTTCACCTGAAATTGAAAATGCTGATGATTTTAAAGTTTCTCTTGTCTTCGGGAATGGTAAAAAAGAAAATATAATAGTTGAAGGCGTATCAAAGAAAGGACAAGATTTGTTGATTTATTGCCGTGAATCATTATCAAGCAATATTCTTTCTCGACTCTCAAATGTCTTTAAAGTTGAAATCAATTTTACTCCTGTTATTGATTTGTTAGACAGATTATACAAAGCATTTACAAATGCTAATTATATTGACGAGTGGGAATTTATTAAAGAAGCTATGCCCCCTTTAAATTACATTTATGGTCCGCCAGGAACAGGAAAGACAACTACACTTTGCAATAACATCAATTCAACCATAAAGGAAAATCCGAATGCAAAAATTTTGGTTCTTACTCCAACAAATAAAGCATCAGATGTGGTGTGTAAAAAACTGATAGAAATAAATTCTGATATTTTGGCTGTTCGTTTAAGTCGTCCAACAGACCCTGAATTAGAAGAAGTTGGTATTTACCGGGATACGATTGATGAAAACGATATGAAAAGTATCAATGTTGTTGCTTCAACAATTCACAGATTGCCCTATTTTGATATTAAAAATGTTGGCTTATTATTTCAATATCAATGGGACTATGTTATTTTTGACGAATCCTCAATGACGGGATTGCACTACATCACATTTGCCCTTATGGCATTTTTCAAATCTAATCCATATACAAAATTCATTATTGCAGGCGACCCTAAGCAAATTCCACCTGTTATTGAAATAAACGACAAAGAATTAGAAAATTTCGACTTTCAAGATGAAAGCATTTATAAAATGATGAAGCTTGAAAGTTTTAAACCTGAAGAACAATTAATTAGGGATATAGACACTATTAAAAATCTCGAAACCCAATATCGAAGCGTTCCAAAAATTGGGCAACTTTTTAGTGAACTATCCTATTCAGGGTTATTAAAACACGACAGGGAATCAAACCGTAAAGAAACCAAACCACTTCCCGAGGGAATTAAAAGTTTAATTTCTTCAAATGTCACTTTTATTGATATTCCTGTAAACCAAGACAATTCAATTTACAGGGTCAATAAATTGCTTTACAGTTCCTACCAAACTTATTGTGCCATTATGGTTACTGAAATAGTAAAATATTTTGACACAGAAAATAAGGTCGGAAATTGGACGATTGGGCTGATTGCTCCTTATAAAGCCCAAGCAATTATATTGAACAAGCTCATTACTTCTTACGGAATTTCCGATAAAATAAAAGTATATTCTGATACAGTTCACGGCTTTCAAGGAGATGAATGTGATATTGTTTTCTTTGTGTGTAATCCTAATAATTATTACTACACAGGACACGAAAAATCTTTACTGTCAAAAGAATACATTTATAATGTTGCAATCAGTAGGGCAAAAGATTATTTGGTAATCTTACACCCATACACAACTATTCGTAACAATAAGTTTATCAACGAAATTGGCTTATCATTTAAAAACAATTTCGGTAACTCAAGGATATTAAATTCAAGAGAAGTTGAAAAAGTATTGTTTAACGACGAAAACTATATAGAAAACAATAGCTATGTTTCAGGACACGACAACGTAAATGTTTTCGGACTATCCGAAATGAAATATTTTATAAAATCAAATGATACTGCGATAGACATTCAACTCCGAGACTTAAAGGAAAATAAAGAATAGCATTGCTCAATTGAATCCGATAATTCCCGAGGCTAAAGCAAGCTCCTTTTCAAACCGTACAAAGCCGACACACAAGGCCTAAGTTTGTAAAGGAGCTTGCTTTCCAACGCACCACGACAGACCCAACAAGGGCGAACCGCTAACATGGGGTTTGGCAAAAGTGGGGCGGACGGAACAGCAATAAGCTTTTTGTAATCCTATGTGGCTTTTGTTCCAGCGTGACGGAATGCTATTTGGCTTTTTGTTGTTATATTTACCTCGGTTTTTCAATTGAGCTTCGGTTCCGGCGGACGGAATGCTATTCCCCCACCTTCGCCAAGCCCGTACTCGTTA
>NZ_JBKHKJ010000066.1:0-6917 GCF_046546515.1 Parasediminibacterium schistidii
TCGGTATTTGGGATGTGGCTGAAAATAGCGCCGGGTCAGCCGATAACTAAAGCCAAATACCTGCTCCTAAAGTTCAAATATATAAACTACTGCTCAATATTGTTGGGTCTGCCGGAACAAAAGCTAAAAAAAGAACTAAAAGCCGATTTGGTTGGGTCAAGCCTGCCATATCGCAAATACGGATGTTACCTGCCGTTTTGTGTCTACTTATGTGTCGTCCACAATAGTTTTCCATTGAAGTCAATTTTATATTTTGTCTTACAAAAGTCGGTCAACATAATGTGGTCAGAATTAAATTCAAATTCGTCTTGTCCTTCAATAGTAACAAAAATGTCTGCGCCACCAAATTGCCATTTTATTTTTCCTTCATTGTCAATCCGTGAAATTTCAAGTTCGCCGTGTACTAAATAATCGTTGTCAAGTTTGAACACCTGGAAGCAAGTTGCAGAGTCTACTTTTGTCTGCCAAAGTAAATTTAATTCAGGCAGTGTCAAACAGAATAATGTGTCACAGCAACAGAGTATTAATTTGTCGTTGTCAATAAGTGCTGAATTTTTATGAATTCCTGTCGCACCTGCTGAACCAATAATAATGCAACTATTTATTTCTTTTTCGTTGTCAAATATTTTAATGCCATGTCTTGAAACTGGATATTCTTGTCCACCGTCACCAAAATAATGTTTAAGGTAATTGAATTTATTGTCTGTCGACTCATACGAATATGTCGAGTCGTCAAAAACCTTAATGGTCAAATTTTCAAATTGGAACTGTATCATTTTAAAATGGCAGGTAACGAGTCGGTATTTGGGATGTGGCTGAAAATAGCGCTGGGTCAGCCGATAACAAAAGCCAAATACCTGCTCCTAAAGTTCAAATATATGACCTACTGCCCAATATTGTATGGTCGGCCGGAACAAAAGTTTAAACAAGGACTAAAAGCCGAGTGAGTTCCGTTAAGCCAGCCATATTGCAAATACGGATGTTACCTGCCGTTTTTGGTCACCTGGGTGTGTAGTTTTCTCAGTTTAATATTGCTGTCAAATTTGATTTCCCATTTAATTTTATCCGATAAAACATTATTGTCAATTAGGAGTTTTACAATGTCTTCTCTGTGTATTCCACAATTTATTTTATTATAGATTATCTCCAATGGCTCCTTGCAATCTTCTGTTTTGTTCACTTTGTAAATATCAATGAAACCAAAAGCAATTGAATGTATGTATTCATAATTGTCAGACCTATTTGCAATTTCAACCAATAATTGGTGGTCGCCTTTTTCATAGTTGCTTACTAACAAATTGAGGTAGTTGGATGGGTTTTTCAGTGAACTAAATTTTTGCAGAGCAAGATTCCGAATGTCTTTACCCGAAAAGTATGTTAGGCTGTCAACCGCATATTCAACAAGTCTTGTCTTAGGTGGATTTTTACCACTTGCAATTTTCAATAATAGACGGTAGTCGAAAGGAAATTTTCTTTTTGCGAAAAATCGTAAATAAAGCTCTTGTCTTTGCTTGTCTTTTTCTTCTAAAACTTCTGTTGCTAATTTTTCGACCTCTTGAATTGAAAGGTCGTTTGCTTTGTCTACAGAAATGACGCGAAATTTATTCGCGTCTATCTTTTCCCTGATTAGTTCATAAGAAAATTTTGTACTTTTCTTGTACTTAGCACGAGACCATTTATTTTCAATAATTGATTTGAGATAAGCATCAATAAATTTATTTTGTTTACCTGCTTTTTGAAGTTCATTATAAACTGATAGTTGCTTGTTCTTCTTTTGAAAGTTATCAATATGCCAACTGTCTTCCCAATCGTTTTCTTCAAATATTTTCTTTCCTACACTTTCAGCGACTTTTAAAGCACCATTTATGCCATCAATTTCCATTAATTGGACTTGTCCGCAAAACTCGTAGCCTTCCAAAGCATTTTTTTCAAAACGATTATATAAAGCTGTTTTAGCTTCTGGGTATCCAGCTTTGAAAAACAAAACAGCTAAATCACACATTTGGTCAAGTCCCCAATAATCATTTCGCTTTACTTGAAGTTTTGTCAAAACTGTTTTTATAATTTTATCTTTCTGCGGAATCTTTTTAATAAGTCTATAAACGTAAACTGCTCTGCTTCCTTCACATTGTTGGTCAAAGGCGAAATTTGTAAATGCACCTTCAATGATTATATCTGAAAAGTCAATATTTGGATTGTCATTCAAAATTAAATATGCTTCTCCAGTTCCACGTTTTAATGAGTTAAAAAATTGTCTCTTGATGTAGGCATATTGTTCAGTCATAAAATGGCAGGTAACGAGTCGGTATTTGGGATGTGGCTGAAAATAGCGCTGGGTCAGCCGATAACAAAAGCCAAATACCTGCTCCTAAAGTTCGAATATATAACCTACTGCCCAATATTGTACGGTCAGCCGGAACAAAAGTTTAAAGAAGGTAAAAAGCCGAGTGTGTTCCGTCAAGCCAGCCATATTGCAAATACGGATGTTGTGGGCATACCCAATAGCAGGGTGTGTCCAGCAGTAAAGAAAGAAGTGCAACCATTGTCAAGCTGGCTGCACTTCTATAAAAGTTCTATTTGTTTATCAACAGCTTTTCATTGTAGCTGCCTGTGTCGGTCTTTACTTTTATCACGTAAACACCGTTTGTCAAGGTTTGGGTGTCTAGTTTGTAAGAGCTTCTACTTCCCCTAAGTGATTTTGTAATGACTGCTTTACCAGCCAAGTCATAGACTGCAATGGTTGCTTTGTCAACCATTTTGCTGAAACTGATGGTTGCAAAGTCCTTTGCTGGGTTAGGTTTAATGGCAAAGGAAGAGTTGTTGCCAAAGTTTACACTCACTACTTTGCTATAACTGCTGCTGCCGTCTTTGTCCACACTTTGAAAGCGGTAGTAGTTTGTGCCAATAGTAGGGGTATAGTCTGTAAATTCATAGCCGTTTGCCCCACTGCCTACTGCTTTTAGAGTGCCTATGTCTGTAAACGAAGTGCCATCTTTACTGTGTTGAATGATGAAGTGGCTTGTATTTAGTTCTGTGGCTGTTTGCCAATTAACATTTACAAAATTGCCATTCTTTACAGCACTAATATTTTCAAAAGAAACAGGTAAGGCATATCCTCCTTGATGGTATAATGTTTGTATTTCTGTGTTATTTAATACTCGGTTATAAATAAGAGCATCATCAAGTATTCCGTTTAAAGCATCCCAATAGTTATTGTTTTCTTCAATACCAAAACGAATATCTCCATTAATAAATGTTAGTTGTTGTACAGTTGAAGAATCATTAGCCTTGCCATCGCAAAATAGTTGTAGGTTGTTTTTTGTTTTAGATAAATCATACATAAGAGTTAACATATGCCAACCATTTGCTATAGTGCTACCAGATAATCCAGTTCCAGTGTTATTATTGCCATTACCAACATATTGACCAACACAATTACCCTGATATTCACTTAGTACTATATCGTCATTTTGATTATCCCTTTTTCCAAAAAAGTAATAACCTTTACCTTTAGAGGGAGAATTAAGTTTTACCCAAATGTTCCATGTACCTTGATACATTTCAATTTGTTTGGTTTGAGGTACTGTTATGTAGCTGCTAACGCCATTGAAACTATACGCAGAATTAGTATTCCCAAATCTATCATTTGACAATATTGCACCATTTACTGTGCCATTATTTCCATTACCGCTACTATCAATTGCATTGCCACTAAAGGGATAATACGCTATCAAACCATTGGTTGGTATTTGAGCGTTTATTGTTGTTGCAGTCAATAATAAAATTGCAAACAGAGAGAGTAGTCTTATTTTCATTGTAGAATTATTTGTTTAATTAAAATAGGATTGATAGAAATGAATTCAATTGGAAGTCTTGAAATTAAATCATGGCGGGTTAAATAGCTTTATAAACCAAATCAGGGGTTCTCCTGTTTTGGTTTGTGAGACTGTCTTAATTAGGAGTTTTAATTTTGTCATCGCTCACTAGAGCCGTATGTTTTAAACCTAGTGCGGACTGTCGCACACGGGTTGCACACAACGAGTCGGTATTTGGGAAGTGGCTGAAAATAACGCTGGGTCAGCCGATAACAAAAGCCCAATACCTGCTCCTAAAGTTCAAATATATAACCTACTGCCCAATATTGTACGGTCGGCCGGAACAAAAGTTTAAAGAAGAACCAAAAGCCGAGTGTGTTCCGGTCAGCCAGCCATATTGCAAATACGGATGTTGCCTGCTGTGCTTTTAGCTGTCACTTTTGTGTCTGCTGTATTTTGCAAACCATCCTTCGTCAGAATATGCTTCTCCGTGTATACCGTCACTTAGTTCTACAACATTTTGTCCATCAACTAAAATTTGAATATCATTATCAAAGTCTGCTTGTTCTTGTAACGCAAATAAAAAGTCGTGAATTGCACCGTCCATGGTTTGTGTAATGGCTTTTATGAAAGCAATTTTTTGATTGTCGTTTAGTGTTGCAATTTCATTTTGAATTTTGAGTAAACTCGGTGCTTTCCAAAGGTTTTTTAAAAGGCCTTCGGCAAAGTCAATTCCTTTGTCTCGAAGGTTCTCAACAATGAATTTTCCAAATTTGTCAACAGGTGATAATGATTTCATTTTTTATAAAGTTCAATTTTTCTTTCGTCTGGGTCACAAATAATTGCCATAAATCCAAAGTCAGTTTGTGTCGGCTCTAATGAAAACTGTACTTGCATTTCTTTTAAAGTCAAAATTATTTGATCAAAATTGTCAATGCCTAAGCCTAAACGTAAGTTTTTATCTGCTTCTGTTTGGCTTTTGGTTAATGGATAAATTTCTAAAATGGTTTGTCCTATTGTTGCAGAATAATGAAATGGCGTATTTCCGTGTTTGTGATAATCAAAAGTCAGCCCGAATAAGCTATAAAAGTCTGCAAGCTTCTTTGTGTCGGTTGTTCTTAAAACTAATAGTCGTATGTCCATTTTGATATTTGTCTACTTGAGGTTTTTAGGGTGTTGCAATACGCTTGCAGGCAACGAGTCGGTATTTGGGATGTGGCTGAAAATAGCGCTGGGTCAGCCGATAACTAAAGCCAAATACCTGCTCCTAAAGTTCAAATATATAACCTACTGACCAATATTAATGGGTCTGCTGGAACAAAAGCTAAAAAAGGAACTAAAAGCCGAGTTTGTTCCGTCAAGCCAGCCATATCGCAAATACGGATGTTAGCAGCATTTGTCAACAGTAGAGTGTGTCAACTGTTGACGGTCTTTTCTGCATTTTAAGCCGTTTTGTCAGCTAAATAGAACCTGTCTTTTTAGGCTATCGCTCCGAGGTCGGCTTATTTGGTGTTAAGACAAAATGCTTGGCAAATGTGGCCAGTCTACTCGCTTAGTTCTTCACTATTGGGGTCAAGCCATATGTGTCAACAAATGCTGATCTATTCGCTTCAGTCTTTGCTGCCGGGTCAAGTAGGGTGTATCAAAAAGGTTGTCCCACATTTTTTTTGTAAATTAAGCAGAAAGCTTCACCACCTTTTCCATATAACTTTTCAAAGCCTTCCAAATTATTAATATAGTCATTTAGTTGTCCATTTGTCAATGTTGTATCTAACTTCAAATCGGAAATTTTAAAAGGGAATTGACTGTTATTTTGATTAGGGGTATGTAAAAATAATGCATCGCTATGGCTATCAAAGTCAAGCAAAACAGTATAAAGATGAAAGCCCTTTTTTAATTTTTTGGTTTTGTCAACCAGTAAATCAAAATGCCTAAACAACTTGTCTAAATGTGGTTTTCTTTTTTTGAAACTATTGTTACCATGGCCTTCATAGTCAAAGTGTATATGCCAGTTGCGCTCCCAAGTCTCAGTGTTTTCAAAGTCAAGCCAAGTTTTCCTGTCAAAGTCAATTTTTGATGCAAGATTCTTATAATACCGTTTAAGGCCTCTTTGTTTTTTTATACCGCTCATATTGTGATTACTATTGCCTTTAAATATGATTTCGTATAACAATATCGATTCGAAAAACCAACTATTATCATTGAGTGTCAAACTATGCAAGTCTATTCGCTTCGGTCATTGCTGCTAACGAGCAAGGTATTGCCTGCAGGCAGGGGCATAGCGCTGGGTCAGCCCGGAACTTTTGCTGGTGATTGCAATATTGCTGATGTTTTTTCCATAAGCCAAATATATAAAGTCCAGCCCGTACAAAAGCTAAATAGCCAACAAAAAGATGAAGTTTATTCCGTCACGCCCTGCTTGCGGCAATACCAATGTTAGTGGCTGTTTTGTCACGCAAGCTCTTCTGAAACAAAGTCAATTATTTTACTGTTTTCGTTTGTCGCCCAAATTTGTAAAGTGTCGTAGGCATTGCGTTTAAGTATCTCAAACTCAATTTTAGTTCCATCAATAATTTCTATCAATCCATTCTCATCAACTTCCTCTGAAAACTCATCATCAAAGTCAATTCCGTTGTAGGTTGAGATAACAATTTCAAATGTGTCGTAGCCGTCCTTGTCCTTGTAAATGTTTGTAGGTTGTCTATTATTATTTTGTTCGTCAGTAAATGTGTCGCATAGCAAAGCATTATACCCATGCTTGCAGCCATCAAACAATAATATTTCTTGTCCGCTGGAAGCATCAACAGCATAAACTAAAGATGGTGCAAAGTCTGTCCCAATAATTAAGTTTGAATAATTTTCGTGAAGTCTCCCATAATACTTGATACTAAATTTTGTCTGTCCACTTGCAGATTTCAGTTGCCGTCTCCATTCGTGTGAATGCAGGTCTTTTAGGTTGTCTATGTGAATAGTCAACCCGTCTAAAAATGTTGGGCCTAATACACCATTGTCAGTCGTCGCCTTATTTGATTTAAGGTCTTTTCTAAAGATGTTAAATAGTCCCATTTTTAAGTAGCAGGGTGTCGTTTTAAAATAGCCACT
>NZ_JBKHKJ010000067.1:0-5568 GCF_046546515.1 Parasediminibacterium schistidii
ATGCCTATTATTTTATCATACAAATCCTCGTGTGGTTGTATTACCAAGATGTATTCATTAACGGAATGGTTTATCATTATTTCTTTATGCTTGGTTTAAATGAAAGCTGCATATTTGCTTACAGGTGTCAAACTGATCCTTGCGGCGCAGCAAAACCAGCTCCTGCACTTCAAAGCTGGCTTCAAATGTTTTTTCAGCATAGTTGCGTATAGCTTTTTCAAAAACCTGGGTTGACAGCTTTCGGGCAATAGTTAGGTGAGGATGCCTTATTAAACGCATGGGTGGGCAATCGTTGCTGCGTACATATTGGTCAATAGGTTCTAATGCAGTGGCTAGTTGCTTAAAAGGCTGGTGTTCTTGTATCCTTATATATATGGAGTGTGGCGGAAAGCCGCTATAATTATTAAGTGCCACGATGAATTTTTGCTGCATCCCAATGGCTCTGCCCATCCATCGGATTATAGTGGCTTCCATGGCCTCCTTGGCAAAAAAACGGGAACCCGTAATGTGGGGTTTTGTTTTAATGGCTATTTGCTCTTTGTAGGTATCGGCAAACAATTGTTTTTCCACCATCACCTGCTGGTAAATATGCTTTTCAGGCGTTGCTACAAGTAGGTACTCAAACAGTGGTTCATCAAAATGAACCAAACGGCTAGTGGCATATAAGCTATTAGGGGCTGTTTCCATGAACTAAATTTTAATACGTAATTATTTTAGTATAAAAATACTATATTTTTTAGTAAACGGTAAAATTTAATTTTTTCTCTCCATAAATATGGTCACAAAGACACAATGTCTCAAATTGGCACTAAGAAAAATGACAGGACTCTTATGTTACAGAACGCCTATTAAACTTCTTTTTTTGTGCTTCTTCGTGTTTTTGTGCCTTTGTGGCTATTTGCAATTAATTCATAAACGCTTCCATTTCAGCTACTATTTTTTCTGGTACTAGCAAATGCGGGCAATGGCCAATAGTGTCTAAAACAGCCATTGTGCTGCCGGGAATACGACTATGCAGGTAGTTGCCAACGGCAAGTGGGGCAATCATGTCGTCAGCTGATTGCAAAATAAGCGTTGGCACTACTACTTTATTAAGGCTGTCCCTATAATCGCATGTAAATGTAAGCCTGGCAAATTGCTTAGCTATTTTAGGGTTACTGCGGCAAATGCTGTTGGTTAGTTCCTCTATAATTACTTCGTTCCCTTTTTGGTTGCCAAGAATAGCCGGAACTATAGAGGATGCCCAGCCAAGGTAGTTGGCATCCATCATGGTTAACAGCTCATCAATTGAAGCCTCTGAAAGGCCGCCTAAATATCCCTGCCCATTGCCGCTTTCATCATTCATATACCGTGGCGAACCAGAAAGCAGGATTAATTGCTTAAAAATATGTGGTCTTTTAAAGGTTGCGCCCATGGCAATCATAGCCCCTATAGAATACCCGATAATGGTAATATCGGCAAATGCATATGTATCGCAAATGGCAACAATGTCGTCTGTATGGCTTTCTAGTGAATTGTATTTATCAAAAGTATAGGCAATCTCATCCGACTGGCCAAACCCCATCAAGTCTATCATTACGATGGTACAATCTTTTTCAAAAGCAGGGACAATATACCGCCACATGGTTTGGTCGCAACCAAAGCCATGAACCAGGAACAAGACCTTGCTGCCATTCCCTTTTATAGTAATGTTGTTTTTTGTGACTAATGCATGTTTGTTGCCCATAGCAAGAATATTAGGGTTTAAAGGTATTAGATTTAGGCAATTTAAAATACGCCACCCCTAACTCAAGTGGTGAAGGGGGTAAGGTTAACAAAATTAGTTTTCCCATTTACTCCTGTCAGCATAAGCCTATGGCATTTTGGTACTAAAGTATTATTTAATCCAGATTTTGCAGTTGAAATCTATTGCAAGCCCCAACTACTTCAAACACAAGCATTTGTGCCTCTCATAACGAAGTCAACTGCAAAACCCGGGTTTAACTTATTCAGATTCTACGGATTAATGGGGATAGTTAGGGCTGCTGAGTAGTAACATACATAGTTTTAGGTAGAGCCAAATGGATGTTGGTATTTGCTGGTGTTAAAATTGTTTTTATTATACAATACTTTATGTACATATAAAAAATGAGGAATAAAAAAAGCCCCGGGAGATTTCCCAGGGCTTTGAAATTGAATTGTATGTAGAATATGTTTAATTAAGCAATTTCTACCTCAGCACCAGCTTCTTTC
Organism: Parasediminibacterium schistidii; assembly: GCF_046546515.1. Lineage (NCBI taxonomy): Bacteria > Pseudomonadati > Bacteroidota > Chitinophagia > Chitinophagales > Chitinophagaceae > Parasediminibacterium > Parasediminibacterium schistidii. The sequence continues at coordinate 2,233 of NZ_JBKHKJ010000067.1, forward strand.
AATTTAGCTGCAATTTCGTCAGCTTCTGCTTTAGCAGCACCTTCTTTAATTGGTTTTGGAGCAGCATCAACTAGGTCTTTTGCTTCTTTCAAGCCTAAGCCAGTCAATTCTTTCACAATTTTAACAATTTGAAGTTTGTTAGGGCCAGCTGCTTTCAAAATAACGTCAAAAGCAGTTTTTTCTTCTACTACAGCAACGGCGGCAGCAGCAGGACCAGCAGATACAGCAACGGCTGCAGCAGCAGGCTCAATGCCATACTCATCTTTCAAAATTTTAGCTAACTCGTTTACTTCTTTAACGGTTAAGCTTACTAGTTGTTCTGCGAACACTTTCAAATCTGCCATAGTTGTACATTTTTTCCGTCTTCATTGCTACTTTTATAGGTAACTCCGACGGATTGTTTAAAAAAATTTGCCTTTAATTATTACTCCCTCAGGCCTGGGAATATTAAGTTGTGAGTAGTAAGTAATAAGTCGTAAGTAAGAAAATATAAAATTCCTAATTCTTAATTCTCAATTCCTAATTAACTAAGCTACTTCCCTTTCTTCTAAAGCTTTCAACAAACCAGCTAGTTTGCTGCCAGCGTTCAAGCCGCTGATAACATTCTTGGCAGGAGATTGCAACAAGCCAATGATTTCGCCAAGCAATTCTTGCTTGCCTTTCAATGTTTTCAGTGCATCTAATTGGTCGTTGCCTACAAATACAGCACCGTCAACATAAGCTGCTTTCAATACAGGTTTTTCGCTTTTGTTCTCTGTGCGGAAAGAAGAAATAATCAACGCTGGTTCTTTTGCATTTTCAGCAAACATCAAAGCAGTAACATTGTGTAGGCTATCGAAAATGCCAGCATACTTTTCAGCATCTAGACCTTCCAACGCTTTTTTAATCAAGGTGTTTTTAGCCACCTTCAATTCTACATTCTTGTTGAAACAAATCCTGCGCAGTTTGCCTGTTTGTGCAACTGTAAGCGATTCTGTATTGGTAATATAAAAGTTGTTGTATTGAGTGAACTTTTCTTTAAGTGCCTCAATTACTTCGTTTTTTTGTTCTTTTGTCATAACTAATTTTTTTTAAAACCCGGGTCATCTTCCATTGCTGGAATCGCCAGGATTAGTTTGATGATAATAATTTTACATCCAATGTAATGCCTGGACTCATGGAAGATGCTAAGCTAGCAGCTTTCAAGTAAGTGCCTTTTGAAGTAGCAGGTTTCAGCTTAATGATTGCATTGATAAATTCAGCACTATTTTCAGCTAATTTTTGTGGGGCAAACGAAACACGTCCTATAGAAGCGTGAACAATGCCAGCTTTATCTACTTTAAAAGCAATTTTACCGCCTTTTACCTCGTTTACAGCAGCCGCAACATCGTTTGTTACAGTACCTGTTTTAGGGTTAGGCATCAAGTTGCGGGGACCTAGTATTTTACCAAGTTTACCAATTTTAGGCATTACCGATGGCGTAGCTACAATAACATCTACATCTGTCCAGCCGCTTTCAATTTTAGCGATAAACTCATCTAAGCCTACAAAATCGGCACCTGCTTCTTTAGCAGCCGCTTCTTTGTCAGGGGTACAAAGTACCAATACTTTCTTTGTTTTACCAGTGCCGTGAGGCAGTGTTACAGTACCACGCACTTGCTGGTCTGCTTTTTTAGGGTCAACACCTAAGCGAAGATGTATGTCCACAGAACTGTCGAATTTCGTACAGTTGATTTCTTTTACCAATGATGTGGCGCTTTGCAGGGAATAAAGTTTAGTCTTATCCACCTTTGCGTTAGCAACCTTTCTTTTTTTAGTCAATGACATAATTTGAATGATTTAAAGGTGGATGATTAATTTTTTACCCAAGGAGCTGTTCCGTCAATAGTAACGCCCATGCTGCGTGCTGTACCAGCAACCATTTTCATGGCACTATCCAATGTAAAGCAGTTAAGGTCAGGCATTTTGTCTTTAGCGATAGCTTCTACTTGTGCCCAAGTTACTTTACCAACCTTTACACGATTAGGTTCTTTGCTGCCTTCTTTAATGCCGGCAGCTTCTAACAATTGTATGGAGGCGGGGGCAGTTTTTACTACAAAATCGAAAGATTTGTCAGTATATACTGTAATTAATACTGGTACTATTTTTCCCAGCTTGTCTTGAGTCCTAGCATTGAATTGCTTGCAGAACTCCATGATGTTCACACCTTTCGAGCCAAGTGCTGGGCCAATTGGTGGAGCAGGATTAGCCTGTCCTCCCTTTGCCTGCAACTTAACGTAGGTTGAGATTTCTTTTGCCATTGTTTACGATTTAATTGGTAATAGCGTTTTGGCAAATGCCAAAACTCCCAAGAATCAATCATTCTTTTTATAGAAAGAACTTTTGGGAGCGCAAAAGTAGGGGATTATTGTAGATGTGGAGAAATATTTTTTTGCTGCAAAGGCCTGTGCATAAAAGTTTTTTGCTTTTTCGTAAAAAAATCACCGTAGCAAAACCCGCTTCCAAACTGCCTCATTTATCCTGAAAGGCCGCAGCAAGTTCTCCCATGGGAAAGGGGGGCAAGAAGGTGGAGGGCAAAATGATAAAACTTACATAATTTTATAATATCAAATTTACAGGGTTTTTTATTAAAATAGTTTCAGTTTTGCCAATTTTAAGTCTTTTTTGCTGCTTCTGATTTTTTTTAAAAATCCTCACAATTTTTGCAAACGATTGATTATCAATAACATTAGCGAATTTTTAGTAGAAAAAAACGTGTTATTTTATGATAATTTACTATCATTTATTAATTATTTATTGATAAGAAACTGATAATGAACTAATCATTTTATGATTACAAAGTGATAATTTATTGATAAGGAATTATAATACCCAAATTTTAAAAAACTACTATTTTAATATTAGTAAAAAAAGAACTATGATACTGCTGCGAGACACTAGCTTTGTAAATGCTTTGTATCAAGTGCATTTATAGTACAAAGATAAGGTTTTTATAAATTAGGGCATGTTTCAAGACAAATCAAAAAAGGCAGCCCAAGTGAAAAACTCCTATACAACCAAGTAGCCACTAATGCACAAATAGCACTAATTTTGTATATTACTTGGTTATTTTTAGCTAAATACCAGTTGCTTGTAGGGAGACTTTTATAGAACAATTTGCTACAAATGCACGAATAGCACTAATTTCCATATAAATTGTTTATTTCTAGCTAAATATCCGTTGCTTATCGTGAGACTTTTATGCACCATAAAGGCCAAAAAAAGTCTAGCATGACAAAATGAAATTATGTTACGTACTTACTTTAGCAACCTGAAGGGTTATTTCTGCGAATTAATTAATTTTGAGAAATGGATAAG
>NZ_JBKHKJ010000068.1:0-5564 GCF_046546515.1 Parasediminibacterium schistidii
TGATGCGAGTACCATCGGCCATGGGGGACTTAACTTCTCTGTTCGGAATGGGAAGAGGTGAACACCCCCGGCAAAATCACCATAAGAAGATGATTGTTTTGAGTTTTGTGTTTTAGGTTTTGTGTTATAGCTGCTGCGCAGCCTTTTTCTCAAAACTTAAAACTTACAACTTAAAACAACAAATAAGGTCATATTGAGAAAGCAATCTTTGTACAAAGAGCATGTTGTCATCTTTGTGCCTTGCGGCAGCAAAAATAAAAAATAAAGCTTACGGGCAATTAGTACTACTCGGCTGTGTTGTTGCCAACTGTACACCTATAGCCTATCAACGTCATAGTCTCTGACGGCCCTTAAAAGTGAACTCATCTTGTGGAAGGTTTCACGCTTAGATGCTTTCAGCGTTTATCCTTGCCGCACGTAGCTACTCTGCATTACACCTGGCGGCATAACAGATACACCAGCGGTGCGTACATCCCGGTCCTCTCGTACTAAGGACATGTCCACTCAATTCACTTGCGCCCACCACAGATAGAGACCGAACTGTCTTGCGACGTTCTGAACCCAGTTCACGTGCCACTTTAATCGGCGAACAGCCGAACCCTTGGGACCTTCTCCAGCCCCAGGATGTGACGAACCGACATCGAGGTGCCAAACCTTACCGTCGATATGAGCTCTTGGGTAAGATCAGCCTGTTATCCCCGGAGTACCTTTTATCCTTTGAGCGATGACCCTTCCATGCAGAATCACCGGATCACTTTAGCCTGCTTTCGCATCTGCTCGACGTGTATGTCTCACAGTTAAGCACCCTTATACTAATGCGCTCTGCGTACGATTACCAACCGTACTGAGGGTACCTTTGCGAGCCTCCGTTACTTTTTAGGAGGCGACCACCCCAGTCAAACTACCCACCATGCAATGTCCCCCGTTAGGGGTTAGGTCCTAAGCAACAAAAGGTTGGTATTTCAACGTTGACTCCATAATGCCTGGCGACACTACTTCATAGTCTCCCAACTATCCTACACATTTGTTGCTCAAAATCAATGCAAAGTTGTAGTGAAGGTTCACGGGGTCTTTTCGTCCCGTGGCGGGTAACCGGCATCTTCACCGATACTACAATTTCACCGGGCTCGCGGAGGAGACAGCGTCCAACTCATTAGACCATTCGTGCAGGTCGGAACTTACCCGACAAGGAATTTCGCTACCTTAGGACCGTTATAGTTACGGCCGCCGTTTACTGGGGCTTCAGTCAGAAGCTTTGGCTTGCGCCGGACATCCTTCCTTAACCTTCCAGCACCGGGCAGGTATCAGGCTCTATACGTCATCTTACGATTTTGCAGGGCCCTGTGTTTTTGTTAAACAGTTGGTTGGACCATTTTACTGTGACCGCATCGCTGCGGTACGCTTTATCCCGAAGTTACAGCGTTAATTTGCCTAGTTCCTTCTCCGCGGCTCACCCGAGCGCCTTAGAATACTCATCCCATCTACCTGTGTCGGTTTACGGTACTGGCTGCTATGCTCGCTTTTCTTGGAAGGGCTCACATGGCTACGCTTTGCCCGAAGGCTCCACTCAGCATCCGTCTGCCTGTGCCACTTCGGCCCTCCGTCACTTTTATTGCATAGCAGGTGGAGGAATATTAACCTCCTTTCCATCAACTGCCCCTTTCGGGTTTGCCTAAGGACCAGACTAACCCTGATCCGATTAACGTTGATCAGGAAACCTTAGATTTTCGGCGAAGGAGTTTTTCACTCCTTTTATCGTTACTTATACCTACATTTTCTTTTGAAAACACTCCAGCAGCGGTCGCCCGCCACCTTCAACGCAGTTTTCAATGCTCCCCTACCACTCCAGCACAAGGCTAGAATTTAGATCTTCGGTTCGTGGTTTGATGCCCGATTATTTTCCGTGCAGAGCCTCTCGACCAGTGAGCTGTTACGCACTCTTTAAATGGATTGCTGCTTCCGAGCAAACATCCTGGCTGTTATAGAAACTCCACCTCGTTTGATCAACTTAACCACGTATTAGGGACCTTAGATGCTAATCTGGGTTATTTCCCTCTCGGCCATGGACCTTAGCGCCCACAGCCTCACTGCCGCACCTATTTATTAGCATTCGGAGTTTGTCAGGGTTTGGTAGGCGGTGAAGCCCCCTAGCCCAATCAGTAGCTCTACCTCTAATAAACTTCTATGTGCGACGCTGTTCCTAAAAACATTTCGGGGAGAACGAGCTATCTCTCAGTTTGATTGGCCTTTCACCCCTATCCACAGGTCATCTCAAGACTTTTCAACGTCAACGAGTTCGGTCCTCCAGTGTGTGTTACCACACCTTCAACCTGCCCATGGATAGATCACAAAGTTTCGCGTCTGCCCCCACTGACTATTCGCCTTATTTAGACTCGCTTTCGCTACGGCTCCGTTAAATATGAACTTAACCTCGCCAGTGAGGAGCAACTCGTAGGTTCATTATGCAAAAGGCACGCCGTCACATATATTGCAATGCTCCGACCGCTTGTAGGCGCACGGTTTCAGGTACTATTTCACTCCCCTGTTCGGGGTTCTTTTCACCTTTCCCTTACGGTACTGGTTCACTATCGGTGTCTGAGGAGTATTTAGCCTTTCCAGATGGTGCTGGCAAATTCAAGCAGGATTTCTCCGGTCCCGCCCTACTCAGGGTACCGCTCAAAATATGTAATTTGCGCCTACGTGGCTTTCACACGCTATGGCTTACCTTTCCAGGTAATTCAGCTTGATACATATCCCTAAATGCGGCCCTATAACCCCGACGCAGCACGCTGCATCGGTTTAGGCTCCTCCCATTTCGCTCGCCACTACTCAGGGAATCACTATTGTTTTCTTTTCCTCCGGGTACTTAGATGTTTCAGTTCTCCGGGTTGGCTCCTATTGCTAGGTAACATACCTTCAGTATGCTGGGTTGTCCCATTCGGAAACCTGCGGATATAACGCTCGTGTGCAGCTCCCCGCAGCTTATCGCAGCTTACCGCGTCCTTCATCGCCTCTCAGACCCAAGGCATCCACCATGCGCCCTTAATTGCTTTAAAAAATTTACATCATCGTGCAGTAAACCACACAACAACTTATTGCTCTTGTATTTTTGATTAACTTTCCCAATATGTCAAAGAACTTGATACAATTACGAATTAGTAATTAAGAATTACAAATCCATAAAATAATCTAGATAATGTGCTGGATTTGAACCAGTAGGCCACCGAAACAGGCCACATCATAAGTTTGAAAGAACGATTGCGGTATTAATTACTAATTCCTAATTCTCAATTCGTAATTAAAAGAAGTGGAGGATATCGGAGTCGAACCGATGACCCTCTGCGTGCAAGGCAGATGCTCTAGCCAACTGAGCTAACCCCCCAAGTTTTTTTGTTTTAAGTTTTGTGTTTTAAGTTTTGTGTTCAATACATAAATACAATGTATCAACTTAAAACATAGAACTTATAACTCAAAACAAAGAAGAATGTAGGCCCGACCAGAGTTGAACTGGTGACCTCTACATTATCAGTGTAGCGCTCTAACCAACTGAGCTACGGGCCTCAATAACGGCTACGTAATTTATTCCCAATCCTATTATAAAGAACTATCTATGCGCTTTAAAAATTAAAAGTTGGAAGCAACGAACAAGAAGGTTCAGCGTTTTCTTTAAAAGGAGGTATTCCAGCCGCACCTTCCGGTACGGCTACCTTGTTACGACTTAGCCCCAGTTACCGATTTTACCCTAGGCAGATCCTTTCGGTTACCGACTTTAGGTACACCCGGCTTCCATGGCTTGACGGGCGGTGTGTGCAAGGTCCGGGAACGTATTCACCGTAGCATTGCTGATCTACGATTACTAGCGATTCCAGCTTCACGCAGTCGAGTTGCAGACTGCGATCCGAACTGAGAAGGGGTTTTTGGGATTGGCTTCATATCGCTATGTCGCAGCCCTTTGTCCCCCCCATTGTAGCACGTGTGTAGCCCTGGGCATAAAGGCCATGATGACTTGACATCATCCCCTCCTTCCTCACGCCTTACGGCGGCAGTTTCAATAGAGTTCCCAGCATTACCTGTTGGCAACTATTGATAGGGGTTGCGCTCGTTGCGGGACTTAACCCAACACCTCACGGCACGAGCTGACGACAGCCATGCAGCACCTTACAATCTGTGTATTGCTACAAAACAGGCTTTCACCCGCGGTCAAACTGCATTCTAGCCCAGGTAAGGTTCCTCGCGTATCATCGAATTAAACCACATGCTCCACCGCTTGTGCGGACCCCCGCCAATTCCTTTGAGTTTCAACCTTGCGGTCGTACTTCCCAGGTGGGATACTTAATGCTTTCGCTCAGACACTTACTGTGTATCGCAAATGTCGAGTATCCATAGTTTAGGGCGTGGACTACCAGGGTATCTAATCCTGTTTGATCCCCACGCTTTCGTGCCTCAGCGTCAATATTTGTGTAGCCAGCTGCCTACGCAATCGGTGTTCTATGTCATATCTAAGCATTTCACCGCTACATGACATATTCCGCTAGCCTCCACAGTATTCAAGACAGATAGTATCAATGGCAGTTTCGGGGTTAAGCCCCAAGATTTCACCACTGACTTACCTGCCCGCCTACGCACCCTTTAAACCCAGTGAATCCGGATAACGCTTGCACCCTCCGTATTACCGCGGCTGCTGGCACGGAGTTAGCCGGTGCTTATTCATAGGGTACCGTCAGACGAGCTAGAAAGCCCTTTTTTCGCCCCCTATAAAAGAAGTTTACAATCCAGAGGACCTTCATCCTTCACGCGGCATGGCTGGATCAGGCTTGCGCCCATTGTCCAATATTCCTTACTGCTGCCTCCCGTAGGAGTCGGGCCCGTGTCTCAGTGCCCGTGTGGCTGATCATGCTCTCACATCAGCTACTGATCGTTGGCTTGGTAGGCCGTTACCCTACCAACTACCTAATCAGCCGCACACCCATCCCCCAGCAATAAATCTATAATAACCCAGTGATGCCACCAGGATATCTTACGGGGTATTAATCCAAATTTCTCTGGGCTATCCCCCACTGAAGGGTAAGTTGTGTACGTGTTCCGCACCCGTTTGCCGGTCGCCACCACATTGCTGCGTGCTGCCCCTCGACTTGCATGTATTAAGCCTGCCGCTAGCGTTCATCCTGAGCCAGGATCAAACTCTCCATTGTAAATGAGTTTTTGATCTGACTATTAATCTCTAAAAATTAACGGTCTATCTAATTGTTTTAAATTCGCTATTGAACCTTACGCTGTTTTTTTCAAAATTTGCGTTTCGTTGCTTCCAAACTTTCAAAGATCTTTTAGCCTTTTTCAAGTGCTACCGTTTCTAACGGAGTGCAAATGTAAGGGCTTTTATTTAATTCAAACAAAAAACTTTTTTACAAGTTCTTATTTTAATTTTTTAAACCAAATAACCAGTTTCGCTTCTTGTCTCATAACCTCCCCGCATTGTCCTAAAACCCTACTTCAATAGCTATCAACCTTCTCGCAAAACCGCTTTAAAGAACTTCCCAGCTTTTTAACCGGGGTGCAAATATAGG
>NZ_JBKHKJ010000069.1:0-5507 GCF_046546515.1 Parasediminibacterium schistidii
GTTTATTGATAAGAAACTGATAAGATTTTGATGGTGAATTATCATTTTCCAAAGCCAACTAACATCCGATGCAAGGGGCAAGGCCAAGGTGCTCCTTACTGTAAAATTGGCATGAATAGGTATATAGCCCAAAATAAAAATCCTATATGGGGGAAATATGCCCCCATGAGCATCCAAAAATGCCCCCATATAGGATACTGAGCGAAGGCTAACAATGGCAGCCAAATTCCCCTCACGAGGGGTGCCCAAAGGGCGGGGTGGTTACTCCGCTACGATAACCAATCCAATACATAAAGGCAATATCTCATTTTGGCAGGTTGCCTGAAAACAACAGCCAGCCTGCATTTAGGTTATATTTATCCTGCGTCGAAAGAACGTGAAGACCGAAGCGAAGGGACACGCGGCACGCCGTGCGCCAGCAAACCCTAATTATTTCGGCTCGTGCGCTAGCAGGGAACGACACTTCTAGCAAGCTTTTATCCAAGCGAATAAAAAACGGCCGCTAATATTGGTATTACCGCAAGCAGGGCGTGACGGAATAAACTTCACCATTTTCTTTTCTATTTGGCTTTAGTTTCAGCTTGACGTTATATATTGGTTATGATAAAACATCGTCAATATTCCAATCATAGGGCTTCGATTCCGGGCTGACCCAGCACTATACCCCTGCCTGCAGGCAATACCTTACTTGTTAGTCGTTATTGCACTCGACCCCTTAATACTTTGAGATTACTTTTAGACTCAAAATATATTCTTTCTAATTCGGATACATTCATTTGTAGGACTGATGCTAATTCTTCTTTACTATATCCAAGGTCAGACACATAAGCATTGACAATTTCTCTAATTAAACCAGGCTTTTCATTCGGGATTGACACAGGCTCATTCCTTCTATAGCCGAGAGACCCCATTTGTATCCACAAATATTTATATTGGTTTTGTGTAACCATCCCAAGTGTATTTGCATAACGCAAAAGTGCTTGCATTGATACATACCAATAAGATTTTAAATCTGCTAATTTATCAATTGAAATTTTAGTAAGGTAAGGACGAATGTTGCTTTCTGGAACGAGTAACTCAATTGCAAATTCGTATGCTTCACCTTCCAAGTTTCTTTCTTGACTTACTTTATTACCAAAGTGAAAAATTATATGCCCTAATTCATGTGCAACAGTTAGTCTATATCTATCCGGAGACAAATTATTATTGACATATATCACAGGAATGTTACCATTAATATAAGTACTAAAGCCCGACATTTCACCCAAATCCAAGGAAATAATGACTATGCCATTATCTTCAATTAGCTTTGTCAAATTTATAACTCTACCTTTTGGTATTTTCCAAAAATCTCTCAAATGCTTTGCACACATAGCAGGACTGCCATCCTCAATAACATCCCAAGTTGGCAATCTTGTTTCGGGCAATTCTATTTCATCCATTAGTTTTAAAAAATGCCATTCAGCAATAGTCATTTGTGCGGCGTATTGTTTCATCTTCTTTACTGGAATAGAAACCTTTCTACGATAATGACCTTCAACAGTCATTACTTTCCTATCTTGATAAAAAAAACTAACAGGAAAATCTAATGCTCTTGAAATTTTTTCTACTAATTTATCATCCGCAGTTAAAATTTCTTTCTCAATTTTTGATATTGTACCCTGCTCGACACCAAGCATTGCGGATAATTCCACTTGAGTAATATACCTTGCTTCCCTTGCAAGTATTAATATTTCTGAATTGAATTTTTGCATAACAAACGTATTCTTTTGAGTTATTCATTATTCGTACCAGTTTTGGTATCCCCCGCTCCGCGTAGTCTCCTGAGGTAACTATATACCTGTTAGACCAAACAGGGCATAAAAAAAGCGGGTGACCAATCCCGCTTTTACTGTATCGTTATTAAGAAGCCCTAAGTAGCTTAGGTAAAAACTCTTGTACCCTATCTAGCATCATTATATTCTTTTCGCCCTTGTACTTAGTAATTAAGTATTCGGATAAGTGTACTGTTTTATATGTATCCCTTAGCCACTTGTTGAAATGCGCTCGTTCTGAGTATTGGTAGCACTTGCACTCTCTTGCACCTCTATTGTCTTCGTATTCGTGCATATAAGTTGAGCTATCTACCGCCCACTCTTTGCCTGTCCTGAACTTTGCCCACCTTGTTCCAATGCTCCCGTCTGCCAAATCATATTTATTTATACTCCCAATACCCTTTTCTATCAAAAGCATTATGCTATGCGAGGCATCAAATATATTCCAATGTGTATCTGGGCAACTCTTTGTAGGCTCGCTTAATACGCGTTGTTGATACGTGGCTATTAATACAGGGGTTTCACCAGCCTTCAACACTTCTTCCATCCTATTGAACTCGTCTATAAACTCCTCTCTAAACTTAGCAGCACTACCGCCCGTAAACGACATTACCAACATTGTAAAGGCATCCCTAGTTAGGATATACATAGGGTACTTCTTTCCCCTTACCAAATAATCTGACTCCGCAAAATTGCGGAGCGAAAATTCTTCTGAACACTCCATGTTTCTTATGGCTCTTAAAACATCATCATGCCTTTTGCCAAATTTCTCTGCCACCAATACTGACGTAGTTGATACGTGGTCTTTGTACTTAATAACTAATTGCATCTTTCCTTTTTAATTTATGCAATGAAAAAATAACCCATACGACAATTTATCGCATAGAGCTACGCATAAAAAACAAGAAAAATTTGGGGAATTGAAGCAGCTTGCTTAGTTTTGCAGTCTCGAAGCTTCTAAATACCTAAAGTTTATCTTATCCCCAAACAGGTCGGTCAAACCTATTTGGGGCTTTTTATTTGTAACAAAGCAAAAATAGTGTAAAGTAAATATATAACTACATCAATTTGTAGTAGTTTTCAACTTGTCTTGTAGTATATGGCTATCCTATGGGTATATTTTGCCCCATATTGTATATGCTTAGTTGTTTTATAGAAAGTCCTTTACATCCACACCTATTTTATCGGCAATGTTTTTAAGGGTAAGTAGGTAGCTATTTTTCTTTCCGTTCTCTATGTCCGAAATAGCCGACCTGCTTAATTTACAAGCTATGCGAAGGGTTTCGGTATTGAAACCCTTCTCCCTTCTTAGCTGCCTTACCCTTTCACCCATCGCTTTTAAATACTCCTTATTATCCATTGCTTTCTTCTTTTTTGGTTAAGTCCTTATATTTCAATGAACCATTACAATTAGCTAAAGCATCTGCAAACCTTTCATCTTGTAAAACTTTCCTGCGATTGTACCTGAAAGAAGCCTCGTTGCAATAGCGTTGTAAATGCTGTGGGCTTACTGAATGGTGAATACCGTTGATTTGTTTTTTTAGCAAGTTCCAAAAGCCTTCTAAAGTGTTTGTGTGTACTGCAAAATCTCCTTCTTTGCGTACATACTCTTTTGCTTTATGGTTTACTTTCTTATGAGTATGAGACAAACTAACTTGGTTGTAAGCGTGGTGTTCATCTGTTACCATAATGCTATTAGGTTTTACAAATCCTGCAATAGCTTCGTTTATATTTTCTTTGTCTGTTTTTGCTATGACCTTAGTCTTAACATCGCCACCTCTTTCAATAGCGCCAAATACCATAGTCTTACCACCAGTACCACCTTTTACTTTTCTTTTGCTTGCGTGTTTATTGCTTTCTGAACCGCCTACATAGGTTTCATCTAGTTCTACAACACCTTCCAGTAGTTCGGGGGCGTTAGATGTCAGCATTTGCCTAATACGGTGGTTTAAATGCCATGCAGTCTTTTGGGTAACCCCAATGAATGAAGCCAATTGTAAGCTACTGATACCCTTGCTATGTACAGCCAAAAGGTAAGTTGCAAAGAACCATTTAGTTAAAGGTATTTTAGTGTTTTCGTAGATAGTGCCAACTGTTACGCTGAACTTGCTCCTGCATTCCTTTTCACGGCATTTAAATATCTTGCCATTGGCGAACCTGCAAACATTGATTGAACCACAAAAAGGGCAAGCAGGTGTGCCATCCCAGCGTTGTTGCTCTAGGTATTCCCTACACTTTTCTTCTGTGCTAAATTCTTTCTGAAATTCTAATATTGATTTGAATGTTTTCATGTTTTATAGTTGCAAGTTTCAAACTTAATACAAATATAGTAAATAGTTTCAAACTTCCAACTAGATTAATAAAAAATATATTTACTGCTTACGTCTTTTAGTAACTGGCAGTTCGGGGTATATGTCGGATTGAACGAATTGAACCCCATCTATGACTAATACAGCCATCTTGTTTTCTTTTACTAGTTTATATATATAGGACGTAGTTACGCCCATTTCTAGGGCATAATTCTTTATTGTTTGCAGCTTTTCTATGTTTATTTTTCCTTCCATTTAGCAAATATATAACATAGTTTCAACTTGCAAACTACAAACTTGTGTTCTATTAAAATAAAAATCCGTAATTTCGACCTGCCGACCGTCGAAATTAAAAAAAGCAAGTACCTTTTTTTGATTTGGCTATCTATTTGTAATAAATAAACAATTAATTTGTGATGTCATGTTTAATATACAAAGCGACATATTAGAAATTAAGTTCTCTGGTGGAGATATAAAACCAGACGCTATTGCTTTGTCTGAACTTTCGGCAAACATATTATTGTTAGAATCACTATTAAAGCCCCTAATTCAAAATTCTACTCCAAATTTTAAGTTTGATTCTTCGATAGTCGGGTTTAATGACCTAGGCAATAGAAGCCTTAGTTTGCGGTATATATTAAAATCTTCGAGGAATGTGCTGATTGAAGCATTTACTGTTTTATTGCTTTCGGTTCAAACTAACGATACTTCTACACTACCTTCAAAGACAATAAAAACATTAGAAAATATATCAAGATTTAATAGCAAGTACTCCTGCAAAGTTGAATTTGGGGAGACTATTAATGGCGAGTTTAAGCCACACGCAAACTTTACAGACCAGTTTTCTCCAGAAAAAACAATTACCGTAAAGGGGGACACGACTATATATGGGTGGATACAATGGCTAGGTGGAACAATTGGACCTACAATTACTTTGCTTTTAGACAATGGGGAGACAATAGATGTTACTGTAAAAGAAGAAGATTTGTTTAATTTTAAACCCCATTCTAATGTGGGAATTTCTGGCGAGGCTACATGGAAAGGCAGTGATTTAAAGTTGTCTAATCTTGTAGCTACTGAAATATGGGAATTTGACAAAAAAAATCCAGAAGATGGGTTCAAATACTTAAGCAAAGTATTTTCTGACATTAATCTTTCAACCGAAAATATTTAATAACGCTAATGCCTTTAATATCCTTTGATAGTAATTTTGCAATATGGTGCATTAAAGAAGAATGCACAAAAGGGCAAGAGCAAGAAATGCAAAAAGCAATTAACTTGATGAAACTACTCACCAAGAACGGGTATGATATTTTATTACCTATGCCAGTAGTTACAGAATTGCTTTCAAATATAAATGATGCGTCTGATAGGATAATAAAAT
>NZ_JBKHKJ010000070.1:0-5021 GCF_046546515.1 Parasediminibacterium schistidii
AATTAGGAATTAGGAATTAGGAATTAGGAATTAGGAATTAGGAATTAGGAATTAGGAATTAGGCAACTCATAAAAATACGAATAATAGGTATTGAAATAAAAGCAATTTGAATTTTATCGGAGTCTGGCTTCCTCTCCTTCGGAGAGGGCGGGGGGTGAGGTCTAATTTAAAATACAAAATTTAAAATAACAAAAGTGGTTACAAAAAAGAAAATAACACAAATAGGATGGCTGCTTTTTGCGGCAGGCACTATTGTGTTGTTTGCTTTTGCCATGGAAAAGAAAAACAACAAAGCCTGCACAGACGTGAAGGTTGAAATAACCGGGGCGGACGAGCATTTGTTTATTGATGAGAAAGATGTATTGCAACTAATTAGCGGCCATGCGTATATAGACAACCGGACGGTGAGCAGCATAGACCTTAGGAATATTGAAACAGAGTTAGAAAAAACGCCTTGGGTTAAAAATGCCGAATTGTTTTTCGACAATAAACAAATATTGCAAGTAAGGATAGAAGAAAGGCAGCCTGTCGCAAGGGTATTTACCGTTCAGGGCAATTCGTTTTATGTGGATAGCGGTGGGATGAAACTACCATTGAGCGAGAAACTAAGTGCAAGGGTACCCATGTTTACCAATTTCCCTAGCGATAAAAATATAATGGCAGCATCAGATAGTGATTTGTTGAAAGGCGTGGTGGATATAGGCAAGTACATAACTGCCGATAGCTTTTGGCGGGCACAGGTAGAGCAGGTCAATATTACTCCGCAAGCCACTTTCGAAATAGTGCCAACTATTGGTAACCAAATAGTAGTGTTTGGCACCGCCACAGATGTAGAAAGCAAGTTCAACAAGCTATATACTTTCTACAAAAAAGCATGGGTTCAAAACGGTATTAATACCTATGAGAAGCTGGATATTCAATACAAAGATCAAGTAGTGGCCGTAAGGGCTGGCACAGCGATAACGCAGTCCGATTCTGCCAAGGCAAAAGCAGCTATGAATGCTTTGATGAAAGGTAATGTGGTGTTTCAGATAGATTCATTAAGCCCCATTGCCGGGAAAAGGAGCGATACGGTGGCTGTTAAGAAATTACTACAAAAATTGCCCGTAAAGCCTAATAACAAAAAGAAATTGGCAAATATTAACGTTCAGAATAATAAATCGACAAAAAAAACGTTAACTATAAAGGGAAAGTATAAACTCCCAGTAAATAAGGCAAAGCCCCCGTTAAAAAATAGGAGCGTTGTTGGATTTTCGAGTGGATTTTTTTAAAGTATATTAAAGTAAAAAGGGTACAAAAAGTAAGCTTATGAACATAAATGAAGCACCGATTATTGTAGGACTGGATATTGGTACTACTAAAATTGCAGTTATTGCTGGGCGGAAAAACGAGTTTGGCAAGCTAGAGGTATTGGGCTTTGGCCGTTCAGACAGCAATGGTGTGCAGCACGGGCAGGTGTTGAACATTGACCATGCTATAAAAGCAATCCACCAGTCTTTGAAAAATTGCACGGATAGCAATCCCGAATTAGAAATAAAAGAAGTGTATGTAGGCATAGCGGGCCATCATATTAAAAGTATGCAGACCCGTGGCGACTTAGTAAGGCAAGATGCGGAAACGGAAATTCAGCGTTCCGAAATAGAAATGCTGATTAACAACCAGAAAAAAACCTTTATCCCTGCAGGTGATGAGATTATTGAAGTAATACCTCAGGATTTCCATGTGGATAATATTCAGAATATCAAAGACCCTGTTGGGTATAATGGCGTGAAAGTTGGTGCTAATTTCCATATCATCACGGGCGACAGGAATGCAATCAAGAATATTAAAAGGGCGATAGACAGGAGTTCTTTAACCACCAAAGACCTTGTGTTGCAGCCATTGGCTAGTGCTAGTGCTGTAATGACGGATGTAGATTTAGAGGCTGGCGTGGCTATACTGGATATTGGTGGTGGCACCAGCGACTTGGCTATTTTTTACGATGGCATTTTAAAACATACTGCCGTTATACCTTTTGGTGGCGAAAACATTACCAACGACATTCGTGTAGGTCTTGGCGTATTGAAAAACCAAGCAGAAGCATTGAAAGTACAATTCGGTAGTGCTTTGGCAAACGAAACCAATGCCAATGCCTACATTACCATTCCTGGGTTGAAAGGGATGCCGCCCAAACAAATAAGCGTAAAAAACCTTGCCCAGATTATTCAGGCAAGGATGGAGGAAATATTCGATTTTGTAATCTACGAGCTAAAGAAAATTAGCTTAGATTCAAGGTCGTTGTATGGGGGCTTGATTATTACTGGCGGCGGCTCTCAGTTGCGCCACTTAATACAGTTGGCAGAATTTAAAACAGGCTTCAACGCACGCATTGGCTACCCTAACGAGCATCTGGCCCCTAATCATATCGATGATTTGAAAATGCCCATGTATGCTACTTGTATAGGGTTGATACTAAAAGGGTTCAACGATTATGAAAACCAATATATCCGGTTTTTAGAAGCAAACCCTAAGAAGGTAGAAACAAAAGCAGATGCGCAAAAAACAGCTAAAAAAGAAGCTGGTTTGCTTACAGCTACCCCTTCAATAGCTTTAGCAGCAGCTATACAAGTGGCAGACGAATTGCCGAAAGAGCCTGCAGGCCCGCTTCCTCCTAGGAAATTAAAATTCTGGGATAAGTTCAAAGACAACCTTATAGATCTTTTTAAAGAAGAAGACGACAAGATGATAAAATAATTGTTTTAAGTTTTGAGTTTTAAGTTTTGTGTACTTGTTCATGAACGTATAACTTAAAACGTACAGCGTACAACGTAATTTTTTTTCACTTTATATAATTCCGTACCATGATTCATTTCGATTTGCCTAAACAAAAATCATCGATCATCAAAGTAATTGGTGTAGGTGGTGGAGGTAGCAACGCAGTAAACTTCATGTTTGGCCAGGAGGTAGAAGGTGTTGATTTTATTGTTTGCAATACCGATGCCAAGGCATTGGAGCAAAGCAAAGTACCCAATAAAATACAGTTAGGCCCATACCTTACCCAGGGCCTTGGCGCAGGGGCAAACCCAGAAGTAGGCAAAAAAGCAACAGAAGAAAGCCTTGAAGAAATAAAAAAAATACTGGAAGTAAATACCAAAATGGCCTTTATTACGGTAGGCATGGGTGGTGGCACTGGCACAGGTGGCGCCCCTATTATTGCGCAGATTTGTAAAGGGCTTGGCATACTTACCGTGGGCATTGTTACTACCCCCTTTGGCTTCGAGGGCCCACGCCGCTTGGCATTGGCAGAAGAAGGCATTAACCAATTAAAGCCCCATGTAGATACGCTTTTGGTTATCAGCAATGATAAACTGCGGATGCAATACGGCAACCTGAAAATGAGGGAAGCGTTTGGCAAAGCCGATAATGTATTGGCTACCGCTGCCAAATGTATTACCGATATTATCAACAGCCGTGGGCATATCATTGTCGATTTTGCCGATGTATGCACCGTGATGAAAAATGGCGGTGTTGCAATCTTGGGCAAAGCAGAGGCAGAAGGCGAGAACAGGGCACAAGAAGCGATTGAAGAAGCATTGGCATCGCCATTGCTGAACGATAACGACATTAAAGGCGCTAAGTGGATATTGATTAATATCAACTGTGCAGAGGGAGAGGATGAGTGTACGATGGACGAAATAGAAACCATCAACAACCACCTTCGGATGCAGGCTGGCAAGGATACCAATGTAATACTAGGCATGGGTTACGACAATACTTTGGAAAAAAAGATTGGCATTACTATGATTGCCACAGGGTTCGATTCAAAAGACCCTTTTGAAAAGCCAATGGAGGAAAGCAAACCCAACCTGGAGCCGGAGAAAATAGTAATGACATTAAAGGTAAAAGGTGCTGAAGAAGCACCTGCACCCAATGTGCATGTATCACTGCCAGTAGTAGAAAAAGACCCGATGGCACCAACATTGCAAACAGGTAGCGGTTCTGCTTTTACGCCGTTTACTTCACATTATACCGATAACGCACCAACTCCCCCTGAAAACTTAGGGCAACCTGCTCTGCAAAACCAGCCTGTGTTTCTTGAATTGAATACGGCCATTAGCAATCCTGCTGTCCAGCAACCTGCCAAGGAAGAAAAAATTCAACCCATAAAAAAGGTTGATGAAACATTGCAGTTTATTTTTTCAGAAAAGCCTGCAACTGCAAACGGGATTAGCAGCAAGCCGGCAAATATTTATGCCCCACCTGTGCAGCCACAGCAGCAGGTGCCTTTAGTTGCCAATAATGCCGCTACTGACAATGTGCCACCAGCAGTTGAGAATAAAATCGATATAACGCCAGTTTTGGAAGTGGCTGCTAAGCAACAAGTACCGCCGTCGCCTTCTAATTTTGAGGACTTAGACATGAACCCAGAGGCAGAAGAACAGCGCAGGAAGCTCCAGGAACGCATACACCGGCTGCGCAACCTTAATTACAATGTAAATGACACAGACAATAACAATGATTTTGAAAACGTGCCAGCCTATATACGCAAGAAGATGGATATGTTTGATAATACATTTAATACGCCAGAAAATTATTACAGCAAATACACGGTAAATAAAGATGATAATAGTAATAGGACAGAAATTTCTTCACTGAATACTTTTTTAGAAGGCAAAAAACCTGATTAATTTTAAAACAACTTGAGAAAAGCCTGCGGGACAAGGATGGCACTTTTAAATAAGTGCTGTTTTTTGTCCCGCTTCTATTTTTGTTGTAACTCACACAGTAGGCTTATAGAAAATAGTAGCAGTTGGGGCGGGGCTTGTCCTGTTAAGTATAGGTGATTATCTTCGCCAATCCTATATGGGGGAAATTTTAACTGCTCATAAGGGAATATTTCCCCCATATAGGATTTTATTTTTGTATAATCTACTTACAAAAGATTATTTTACTTTGGCTATATACGATACTGTTGACAACGCGCCTTGGCTTTGGAATTAAGTGTGGATTTAAGGCATGAAATTCATTATTAGTTTATCAT
>NZ_JBKHKJ010000071.1:0-4999 GCF_046546515.1 Parasediminibacterium schistidii
CAAACTTTCGGGAAGTTTAAATCACGACGGTTCGAAAAACTTGCGAATAACTCCCGAATGTCTAGCGAACAACTGGCGAATGCTGAACGAATGCTGAACGAAGGATGAACGAAGGATGAACGAAGGATGAACGAAGGATGAACGAAGGATGAACGAAGGATGAACGAAGGATAAACGAAGGATGAACGAAGGATGAACGAAGGAAAGATGGACAGTAAAGGTAGCTTGAATAATCCGATGACGAACAAAAACAAAATAAAGCATTGGCAAAGGGTCTAATAATATTCTTTGTGCCCTTTAAGTGAAACGTTTTGCCTTTAATCCGCTTGCCCTCTGCGCTTCTTTGCGTGAATAGCTTTGTGGCCTTTGCGGTTGATTTTTTAAAAGTAGGAATTAAGAAAGCTTTGAGTTTAAATTTAACACGAACTTAGTTGGCAAATATTGCTAGGCGTATGGAAAGAAGGAGTTTCATAAAAAATGGTGGTGCTATCGCAGGTGGGTTGTTGTTCCACAATAAAATGCTACAAGCATTAACCATCAATAAAGCCGATGAAAAAATAAACATAGCCGTGATTGGCTGTGGCGAGCGTGGCAAAGGCATTATCTCTATCCTCAATGAACTGGAAAACCTGTTTCAATTGGTGGCAGTATGTGATGTGCTGGATTTTCGCTTTGATGAAGTAAAGAAAATGATCACCGCCAACTATAAAACCTATAAGGATTACAAAGGCCTATTGGATAATAAAAACATACAGGCAGTTATCATAGCAACTCCGCTATACTTACATTTCGAGATAGCCAAAGCAGCCATCCTCGCAGGCAAGAATGTGTACCTCGAAAAAACCATGACTTACGACATTCCACAAGCATTGGAATTGGTAAGCCTTGTACAAACCCACAAGAAACAGGTGCTGCAAGTGGGGCATCAGTACCGCTACGCACCATTGTATTACAAGGTGAAGGAAATGATAGACAATGATTATTTGGGTAAAGTAACCCAAATAGACTGCCGCTGGGACAGGAACGTTAGTTGGCGCAGGCCAGTGCCACAACCGGGATTGGAAAGACAAATTAACTGGCGGATGTACAAAGCCTACTCCGGTGGCTTGGTGGCTGAGTTATTGTCGCACCAGATAGACTTTGTAAACTGGGCATTCAACACCCACCCCGATGAAATATTTGCTACAGGGGGCATCGACAATTACAAAGATGGCAGGGAAACTTATGACAATGTCCAAGCAGTGCTTAGATACAACAAGGAAGGCATGATTGGCAATTTCGGGGCAACCTGTTCAAACGAGCGGGATGGCTACTTGTTCAAGATAAAAGGGACAAAAGGGACTGTCGATTTACTAATGCACGAAGGCGTTTATTACCCAGAAAAAAAACAACAAAAAGAACTGCAAACGGTGGATGGCGTAACAGGGTCTACCAAGATAGAATGGAACAAAGATGGGGGCATCCCCATATTGACCGAGCCTGCAAAAGACGGTACCTGGTACGCACTTACTAGTTTTTATAAATGCATAACTACGCAGCAAGTGCCGGATAGCAATGTAATTACGGGTGCTACTACGGCTATAGCCGTGCACCTTGCCAACGAGGCGTTGTATAACCATACCATTACCCAATGGAAACCTTCTTATCAATTCCAATCATTATAAAACAAGAACATGAGCAAGTATTCGAAGATTATTTTTAGTTGTATGGTTGTAGTGATGTGTTGCAGACATGTCATTGCCCAAAAGAAAACGGGATGGGTAGATTTATTCGATGGCAAGACCCTTAATGGCTGGAAACCTTTGGCTGGCAATGCCACTTTTAAAGTAGAAGACGGTACCATTGTAGGTACTACTGTTGTCAATAGTGGCAATACCTTTCTCACCACAGAAAAAGAATATGGCAATTTTATATTGGAAGCCGATATTAAAATAGAGGACACTACTGGCAACTCTGGCATACAAACCCGCAGCCATTTTGATGCTGCTGATAATCAAGGGCATGGAAAAGTATATGGCCGCCAATGCGAATTGGATCCTACTTCCCGCAAATGGACAGGTGGTATTTACGATGAAGGCAGGCGCGGATGGCTATACCCAATGGACTTAAATACCAGTGCACAAACTGCTTTTAAAAATGGGCAGTACAACCATTTTACAATACAATGCATGGGCAACGAAATGAAAACATGGGTAAATGGCGTGGCTTGTGCTTATGTAGTAGATACGTTGGATAATGAAGGGTTCATTGGCTTACAGGTACATGCTATAAAAGAGGTATCACATGCAGGTAAAAAAGTGTATTTCAAGAATATCCGTATTAAAACAACAGGTCTCGAACAGAAACCTTTTACAAGAGGGATTTATGTAGTCAATCTTGAACCAAATAAACTAAGTACTTACGAGAAAAGTAATGGTTGGAAATTATTGTTCGATGGCAAAAGCAGCAAAGGCTGGTACAGTGCCAAAGGAAGTGCATTTCCTGAAAAAGGATGGGTGATTGACAATGGATTAATTACTGTTTTGTCATCTGAAGGTAAGGAGAGCACCAATGGTGGGGATATTGTATCTGATGAATTGTTCAGTGCATTTGACTTATCTTTCCAATTCAAATTAACGCCCGGTGCCAATAGTGGCGTTAAATATTTTGTAACCCTAGATGAGAAAACGGAAGGCTCTTCCATTGGCTTGGAGTATCAAATTTTGGACGATACCCTGCACCCCGATGCCAAATTGGGCCGTGATGGGGACCGTACCCTTGCTTCTTTATATGATCTTATTAAAGCCGATAAACAAAAACGTTTTATCAAGCCTATCGGCCAATGGAATACAGGTAGGGTAGTCGTTTATCCTGACAACCGTGTGGACCATTACCTAAATGGAGTGAAGGTACTATCGTATATAAGGGGGTCAAAAGAATTTAAAGATTTGGTAGCGATGAGTAAATACCATAAATGGCCTAATTTCGGCGAGGCAAAAGAAGGCCATATACTTTTGCAGGATCACGGTAACCAAGTAAGTTTCAAAAGCATCAAAATAAAAACACTTTAAAAAGAGCTTGCCACAAATACTATAAGTCGTAAGTAATAAGTGGTAAGTAGTAAGTATTGGTGTCCTATTAGTGCTTATAATACCTATCGCTTACTACTTACTACTTACTACTTATTACTTCCTTGCCTTGTGGCAAAAAAAATTGCTACCATTATGGAAAGTTCACGTCGATTGTTTATCAAAAAAGCTGCACTCGCTGGTGCTGGTATTGTTGTGTCTAGGACTGGTTTCAGTGCAAAAAGTTATAACCGGATTATTGGCTCAAACGACCGGGTACGGGTGGGTGTAGTCGGTTTTTCCGATAGGCACAAAGGCACACACATGCCCTGCTTTATGCAGCATTACAAAGAACTTAATTTTGATATAGTGGCCGTGTCTGACATTTGGAAGAAGCGAAGGGAAGAAGGAGTTTCTGCCTGGAAAGACAAGATGGGGCATGACATTGTTGCCTGCCGCAACAATGAAGAAATGTACGACAAGAAGCTGGTAGATGCCGTATTTGTGGCTACTGCTGATTTTCAACATGCTACCCATGCTGCGGAAGCGGTAAAAGCAGGTTGCGATGCCTATGTAGAAAAACCCTTTGCCGAAACAATGGAAGACAATAGAATGGCCTTGAAAACTATAAAAGCATCCGATAGGATTGTACAAATAGGCTCCCAACGTCGTAGTGGCGAGAACTACAAGGCAGCGGCTGATTTTATACAAAGCGGCAAGTTTGGCCCGGTAACCATGGTAGAGCTTTCCTGGAACGTAAACCAGCCCGGCCGCTGGCGTAGGCCAGCACAGATAGCACAGCTAAAGGAAGAAGATACCGATTGGAAACGTTTCCTGCTCAATCGGCCTTACGAAAACTTTGATGCCCGTAAGTATTTGGAATTCCGCTTGTTTTGGCCTTATTCATCAGGATTGCCAGGGCAATGGATGAGCCACCAAATTGATACAGTTCATTGGTTCACTGGTTTGCAACACCCAAGGTCGGTTGTGGCCAATGGCGGGATTTATGCTTGGAAAGATGGCCGTAAAAATTGGGACACCATCACGGCTGCATTTGATTACGGCCCACTAAATGATGCCTCCACAGGTTTTCAGGTTGTATTCTCCTCCCGGATGCACAATGGGGATGAAAACCCATCGGAACTATATTATTCCAATGGTGGTGAGTTGAACCTGATAACCAATATGGTATCCCCCAAAGGTGGCTTGATTGGCAAAGCGGCATCGGCAATGGGTATGCAACCCAATTTGTTACCCGAAGTAACTTTGTCTAGCCCCGAGAAAATAATTGCCTCTGCCAACACAGGTGCAGACAAGCTGACCTCGGCCCATATCCGCAATTGGATGGAATGCATCCGCAGCCGCCAGCAACCCCATGCGCCAGTAGAAGCAGGTTACAACCACTCCATTGCCACCATTATGACCAATGCCGCCGTGCATACAGGCCTAAAAGTAACTTTTGACGAAGCCACACAGGAAGTAATGGCAGGTGGCAAAGTGTTTAAATACTAAGCCATTTTCTATAATAGCCAAATGTTCGAAACCCTGATAGCCTTGCAAGTCTTTTGATTTGCGAGGCTATTTTTTTGTGTCCAAGCATCCAGCCCCATATTTAGCTTTTACGGCGATGGCACCATTCAAGGTTTAGCTATCTATTGAACATATCCTAAGCGAAACCCTCGTCCACAAGTTAGCGCAGCCCATCTCGAACGAACCCAAGTAAAGAGGCATTTCAATTCCCCATACCGTCATAGGAAATGACATTTTGTCTTAATCCCAAATACACCCACCTTACACCGACCTTAGAGACATCTTAGGGACACCTTAGAGCGATGGCCTACAAAATATGCCTTCTTTCTAATGACAAGATGACTGAATAAGCCCTTCCTAGTTTATACATGGGATGCTCGTATACCTGCTGTTCAACATGTCAGCGTAGCACATGTCGAACC
>NZ_JBKHKJ010000072.1:0-4762 GCF_046546515.1 Parasediminibacterium schistidii
TTATATCATAATCCTAAGATTGGATACGTTTTTAGTGGAAGAAAATATCCCTTAATACAGTCAATGTTTAGTACACAAATTGGTATATGGTCTTTCTCCCTAAAACCTGTGTTGGGATATAATTGTTTACCTTCCCAAAATACACCCCTTAAAGAATCAAAATTTTTTTCAAACTGGGAATGTTTTTATTTCCCTAAAACTATTCTCTGTTTTTTCAAATATAAAAACATGGTTGCCATTGGTAAGGCATAGGTAAGGTACAGGCATAGCTTGGTGGTAATGCAATATTTGCCCCACTGTTTTTTCTGTTAATGGCACATTCATTTCCTTGCATTCAATTATCATCCACGGGATGGCCTTTTTGTAAAGGATAATATCGCAGCGCTTGCGCAGTTCACCCAATTGAATTTCTTTTTCAATGGCTATTAGTGAGGCTGGGTATTGTATTTCCTGCAATAGATATTGGATAAAATTCTGCCTCACCCATTCCTCTGGCGTAAGGCTAACCCATCGTTTCCTTGCTCCGTCAAAGATTAGTTCCTTGCCTTTTTCTGCTTTTATTTTAAAATTGTAGGGTGGGTACTCAATTTTTATCATTGGATAAAGGTAAAATGTTTTATTTTTACAGATTAAGTATTTTGAAAAAAAAACCAACAATGAAGACAAAAGAAGAAATAGTAAACAACTGGCTGCCCCGCTACACGGGTGAAACATTAGAGAATTTTGGCAAATATATATTGCTAACGAACTTTGCGAACTATGTAGAGCTATTTGCCACATGGAACAATGTGCCGATAATAGGCAAAGACCGACCTTTTCAATGTGCCACTGCCGATGGCATTACCATTATCAATTTTGGCATGGGTAGCCCAAGTGCAGCTACTGTAATGGACTTACTTAGTGCCATTGCCCCGAAAGCCGTATTGTTCCTAGGGAAATGTGGTGGGCTTAAAAAAAGGAATAAGCTTGGCGATTTAATTTTGCCAATTGCAGCTATAAGGGGCGAGGGTACCAGCCGGGATTATTTTCCGCCTGAAGTGCCTGCCATGCCAGCATTTGCCTTGCAAAAAGCCATTTCCACCACCATCAGGGATTTTAATACCGATTATTGGACAGGCACTGTTTATACCACCAACCGCAGGGTTTGGGAACATGACGATACGTTTAAGGAATACCTGACCGCAGTGAGGGCTTATGCGATAGACATGGAAACAGCTACTATATTTACGGTTGGGTTTTACAATAAAATACCTACTGGGGCTTTGTTGCTGGTAAGCGATTCGCCAATGGTGCCAGACGGTGTAAAAACTGAGGCCAGCGATAAAAAAGTAACAACAGAGTATGTAGAAAGGCACTTGAAAATAGGGATGGCCTCTTTAAAACAATTGATTAACAATGGCGCTACTGTAAGGCACTTGCAGTTTTAGTTGTCTGAACCTGGATTAATATGATTAGAAGGATTAAAATGATTTTGGTTGCATGATTCTTTTTCCTTCAGACCGAGGGTTGCCAACCTTTTGAAGGTTGGCAACCCTTTTTCTTTGCTTTTTCCTCTTTATTTCCTTCATGCTACTTTGAGCCTTAGTGCCTTTGTGGCGAAAAAAAAATTAGAAAGGCAAGCCAATACCTAACTGAAACGCATAGTTTTTAATGCGCACCCCATTTTGCCTAACGCTTGTCCATTCAAAATGGTCAAAATCCATCCAGCCATTGTTGCCTAAGCGGGCAGGATCTTTTAGTTTATAAGCAAAATCGACCCGGATAAGGAAATAAGAAAAATCGACCCGGATGCCTGTTCCAACCCCAATTGCCAAGTCTTTGTCCAGCCGCTTAATATCAAATGAAGCGTTTGGGTCTGCCGCTTGTTTATTGATGTTCCATACATTGCCCATGTCGCTATACAATGCGCTGCCAATTTTTATGCCAGCCAATGTGCCAAGGGGGAAGCGGTATTCAACATTGGCTTCCATTGTGAAGTCTCCAAAGCGGTCTGTATAGCCACCTGTTGTAGTGTCAGATGCTTGCGAAGAACCTAAGCCGAGTTGGCGAAGGCCCCATGCCCTCATGCTGTTTGGGCCACCCATAAAATATTGTTTAAATACAGGCATAGATGGGCTGCTGTGCAGGCCTACGCCTGTAAAAAAGCGGGTGGCCAACTCTGTTTTTCGGTAGTTTTTAATGTAGCGGTACTCGCCTTCTAGTTTGTTGTATTCAAAAACATGGCTTGTAGGGCCAATTATCTGGTTGATACCCCAGCCACTTTCCTCATACCCAAATCGGATATAATGGTTCTTGCTAGGGTTTCGCTTGCTGGTAAATGTTTTGTTCCATAAAAAGCTAATGCCCACAACCTGCCCATCTTTAAATGAGTTGCGCAAAAAAGGGTTGCTTTTAAAAAGGGTGTCTAATCCCGGTAGGGTATCTACTTTATATAATTCTATATTGGGAAGCTTAAACAAATAGGTATTGTTGCCCTTGATTCCTTCAAACCCTATGCTGGTAACGAATGAGCGTAGCTGGTACAATGTTTTTCTGTCTGTGTACGAGCCTGCCACATTAAAAAGCGAGCGCTTGTTGTCTAAGGTATTCAGGATGGTTTTTGGCAAAACCCATCTTGGGAAAATGTAGGTTTGGCTAAGGTTTACTTGCGTTGTTTGCAGCAAAGGCTGCTTGGCGGCTGTTGCTGTTTTTTTATCAATATTAAGTTCTACGCCAAACCTCAGGCTGGTGAGCGATTGGATAGCTTGCCGCCCCACATTCCTGTTTTTATAACTAAGGTTGGTAGCAAGGCCTAGCAAATTGCCTGAGCCAATATCGCCTGTGTTCTTGCTAAATTCTTGGTTTATGGTGTAGCCTTGTTTTTTTTCTGGTATCATAAAAACATATAGGTCTATACTGTCTTTGCCCCTTATTGAGGGCTTTATATCCACCTGTTTCCATGTGCCTATTTGCGACAGCCGGCTTACCGATTTATAATAAAGATCTTCGTTGTACAAATCGCCATTGCGCAGGAAAGTATGCTCCCGCAATGGCCTGAAATGTATCCTTTCATCCCTATAGAATATCGTCATCTCCTTTTGCGTTGCACTTTTATAGCTTTTATTGTTGATGATAGTGTCGGGATTGTAATAAGCGTCTTTTAAATCGGGGTAGTAATAAATATTGCCTATGTGGAATTGTTGGGTAGCGGAGCTGTCCCTGCCCATCCTTTGCATGATGGTGATGCCCCATGTAGGGTTTTCCCTTCTTTTTTTATCGGCGGCGGCTATTAGCTGCGCTTGTTCTAAGGGGTCTAACACAAGTTTTAAAAACCTGCTGTCCAATGTGTCCACTAGGGCATACATATCCTCCCTTGTAAATTTATAATAGCCATTTTGGTGGTACAAATTTAGCAACCTATCCAGCTCGCTGTTAATGATTTGCTTGGTATATGGGTTGCCTTTCTTGATTAAACCGTATTTTGCTTGCAGCATAGTGATTTTCTGCAAAGTAGAGTCAATTGGTTGTTTTGTGGTATCAAGCATGTTATATGCCACCGTGTCTATCATTATGCTCTTTCCTAAGGAAATGGTATAAGCTACATTTGCTCTTATCTGGGCTTTTATCGTGTCAAAATGATGTGAGGGGATAAAGCTTGCATAGTAATACCCTTGCGAGTTTAGGTACGCATTCATATAGCTTTTGCTCCGGGCAAGGTTGTTGGTGTCAAAAACAGGTGGGTTGCGTAGCTTGTAAATAAAGCCTAGTTGCTGCACCCGGTTGGCTTTCATGCTGTCGTCCCAATAATTATTCAGTTCTTCAGACAGCCGAATTTTCTCATCTTTGGTGACATTTCCCTTTAGTGTAACCTTGTTCCTGAATACAAAAGGCTGGTTTTTTGGGGGATTCCGTACAATAGTACAGGCTGTAAGCAATAAAGCAAAGCAAAAAGCAGGTAGCACCCGTGTGAAAAAAACTGTTTTGCTATTTAAAAACATAAGGTATGATCAATAAGAATGAGGTTAAATATATACAATCCTTGAGCCAAAAAAAACACAGGCTACAGGAAGGTTTGTTTATAGCCGAGGGTGTAAAGTTGGTGGAAGAAATAATACAGAGCCAATATACGGTTAAAAAAATATACGCAACAGAAAAATGGTTGATTGGCAGGGGAGGGGATGGGCAAGCAGTAACCGTGGTTTCGGAAGCAGAGCTGGCCCGGATTTCTACTTTGCAAACGCCCAACCAAGTACTGGCTTTGGTTCAACAGCCCACTATACAAGCACAGATTGAATTTAAAAATAAGCTCAGTTTGGTGCTTGATGGTATCCAAGACCCTGGTAATTTAGGCACTATTATACGCATTGCAGATTGGTTTGGCATAAAACAAATTATTTGCAGCCCCGACACCGTAGAATTGTACAACCCAAAAGTGATTCAAAGCACAATGGGGTCTTTTTTAAGGGTACATATTATTTATACAGATTTGAAAGAAGTATTGGCCAAAGCAGGTGTGCCTATCTTGGGGGCATTGTTGAATGGCGAGAGCATATATACTTTTCCTCCAATTGATGAAGCCATTTTAATGATTGGCAGCGAAGGAAAGGGGATAAGCGATGATTTGCTGCCTTTTATTACCAAACCCGTGACCATCCCCAAAATGGGCGGGGCAGAAAGTCTGAACGCGGCGGTAGCAACAGGGATATTGATTTCGCATTTAGTAGTAAGTCGTAAGTCGTAAGTCGTAAGTCGTAAGTCGTAAGTCGTAAGTCGTAAGTCGTAA
>NZ_JBKHKJ010000073.1:0-4050 GCF_046546515.1 Parasediminibacterium schistidii
GTACGCCACTTAACTTGACCATGCAAAATATTTCAATCATCTGCTTCTTAATGACACTTTTTGGTTGTTCAAACAATCAAGCTGATACCGGCAATACTAAAAACGCGACTTCTGCGACCCAGACCTATCCAATAAAACCGCTGCAAATTGACAAAGGTGAAGAAGAAGGTTGGGGTGCAGACATTAGAATTAGCATAATTGAAAAAACTGAAAATGACACTTTAAACATTTATAAAGCAGTTTCCATTTACAACGGACAAGAATTAGGACTTTTGATTTCCGTACCTAAACGCAAAGAGGGTGCAAAGGTATTTGGACAAGGGATTTCATTAAAAAGTATTGGAACAAAAAGCGACTATTTACTTCGGACTTTAAGTCGGCTTTACAAGCAGACCGTTGACACCACAATAACTTTTGCAAAAGACATCAACATAACTTATGTAAACCTGAAGGAATTTGCTAAAGCTGTAGCAGGACAAGAAGGACAATATACTTCAGCAAATGAATACAAATTATTTTTCGAAGGCAAAAGCGATGAGGATTACGCAGAATTATATTTAAATGTCAATCCAACTGACAACTGGATAGAATTACGAGAGAAAGACGAAGAGTATCGACCAATTGTATTACGTTTCCTGCGACAATAAGCGGCGTACAACATCCGTATTTGCGATATGGCTGGCTTGACGGAACACACTCGGCTTTTGTACCTTCTTTAAACTTTTGTTCCGGCTGACCGTACAATATTGGGCAGTAGATTATATATTTGAACTTTAGAGTAGGTATTTGGCTTTAGTTATCGGCTGACCCAGCGCTATTTTCAGCCACTTCCGCAAATACCGACTCGTTAGCGGCAATGACCGTGCACTAGATTCAAAATGAAAATTGCGACTTGGAATATTGAAAGACCTACTCGACACGGACAAAAGGTGACACCTATTGTTGACTATCTAAAAAAGCTAAATGCAGACATTTTAGTTTTAACCGAGACAAATGAATTTATAAATTTAGGGACAGAGTATGAATTATTTCACACAGAAATATTTTCAGGAGATTTCTACAAACCAGGCGACAAACAAGTAAGTATTTTTTCAAAGTATCCCATTGTTAGACACATTCCAACATTCAGAGCAGACACAAGTTTATGTTTGGCAGTAGACACACCGCATGGAGAGTTGGTAGTTTACGGAACTATAATTGGCAATTTTGGTAATGGTGGAGAACAATTTAAACTTGACCTTGAAAAACAATTAACTGATTTTGAAAGTATCGGAAAGACACAAAATTTTTGCATAATAGGCGATTTAAATATTTCATTTTCGGACGACATATATTTCACAAAAAAAGGACGAGAAAAGCTTAGAAATTCATTTGAACAACTTGGAATGAAAATTATGACAGAAGAAATTACTCAAAACATAGACCACATAGTTTTGACAAAAGATTTCACGGCGAATAAAAAAATCATAAGTGGGTTTTGGAATGACACAACAAATAAAGCGACAAGACTAAGCGACCACAAAGGAGTTTTTGTTGAAATATTTGAGTGACCCAAACATCCCCTGCATCTAATATCCATATTTTCTATATGGCTGGACGGAACAACCTTTGATTTTGGTTCTTCTTTAATTTGACCTAAATAGCTTGACTCGACAGCGAAGAACGAAGCGAGTAGACTAGACTGAATTGCAAGACATTTTGTCTTAACCTCAAATGAGCCGGCCTTAGAGCGACCTTAGAGCGACCTTAGAGCGACCTTAGAGCGATCTTAGAGCTACCTTAGAGCGATAGCGTAAAAAGACAAGTCCTATTTGGCTGACAAAACGGCTAAAAATGCAGGAAAGACCGTCCACAGTTGACACACTCCACGGTTGACAAATGCCGCTAACATGGGTATTGCCGCAAGCAGGGCGTGACGGAATAAACTTCATCTTTTTCTTCTTTATATGGCTTTAGTTCCAGCGTGACGTTATATATTTGGCTTATGGAAGAAACATCGGCAATATTGCAATTATTGGGCTTTAGTTCCGGGCTGACCCAGCGCTATGCCCCTGCCTGCAGGCAATACCTTGCTCGTTGGGCGTCAGCTTAGAGTACACAACAATAAAACATAATTCATATTCATAATTCAATGAAATATTTTACATCCAGGCTTTTACTTATCTGTACATTTTTAACTTTAATTTCTAAAGCATCTGGACAAAAAATGGACTCTCTCTCGAAATATTCATACTTTCTATTTGCCCCAACAAACGAAATAGAAATAAATCCAGCTGGACAAAACCAAAATAAATCCAAGATTGCAACGGTTTTCTTTATAAGAAAAAACAATAAGTTATACTTGTTTAGTGCTGCTCATTCAATTATTGGCTTAGACTATGAAGGAAAGTTTGAAAAAAATTTCCCCGACACATTTTATTTACGTTTATATAAACCTAACTCGACAGAAATGTTTGACTTGAAATTTAATCGTAAGCAGCTATTAGGAATAAGTGTTGACTCAGATTATTACAAAACTCATTACGACATTATTTATTTTCCTATGAGATTACCAGATTTCGAGATAAACTCAATTGAAAATTTTATAACTGATAAGGAGTTAATAGATGATGAAGTACCTAATGAAGCTATTGTCTATGGTTTTGCTGCTAAGAATGGTGGAGATATAACGAGTAGTAATATTGATTATAAAACTCTACATCCAGTAAATCTTCATAACAAGTCAACAACATATAATAGTTTTCTAATAAAAAGTGGACAGCCTACTTATGGGTTTTCTGGTTCACCACTATTGTTAAAAACAAAAGACTCTAAAATTATTTTTGGAGGATTGACAGTTGCTGGAACAGAAAAAGTTTTGACCTTTGTACCACAACAAGTAATAAAGAAAATTTTGGAAAAACTATAAAGCCGAACGCCCAACATTAGGTTTGGCATTATTGGGGCTTGATGAATATTGCCTCATCATTTGTTCTTTATTGTGCTTCAGTTCGGGCTTGACGTTATAAATTTGGCTTATGAATAAAACATCAGCAATATTGCAATCATTGGGCTTCGGTTATGGGCTGACGGAATGCTAATTCCCCAACAAACGCCAAGCCTTTTTCGTTAGCGGTCATGCTACCAAAAAAATCCCATCCCTAAACTTTTGGACAAATTTTTAGCGAATAATTTGAAATATTGTCTAATTAGCTAACTTTGTAGCGTGGCAGAGAATTTTAAAAGAAATATAGTCTATTATAAACGCTATTATTTGGACTTTTTTCAAGACCAGACGGAAGTTGTTAAATTAAAGTTCAACTGGACTTTAGGAATTATTGCAACTATGGAGCGAGTGCCAGACAAATTCTTTAAACATATTGAAGATGGGGTTTATGAAGTACGTGTAGAAGTAGGCAGCAATATTTTTCGGGTTTTCAGCTTTTTTGATGAAGGACAACTTATTGTTCTAATTAATGGCTTTAAGAAGAAAACTCAAAAGACACCTAAAAATGAAATCGTATTAGCTAAAAAAATTAAAAAAGAATATTTCGATGAAAAAGCAAAACAATAGCAATCTGACCTCTTTTAACGACCATCTTGACGAACAATATGGAGTAAAAGGCACAGAAACAAGAGAAAATTATGAACAAGGCTTTGAGGCATTTAAACTTGGCGTTCTCATTCAGGAGATGCGTGAAAAGCAAAATTTGACACAAGAGCAACTTGCAGCAAAGTGCGGTACGACAAAATCATACATTTCAAGAATAGAGAACAATGCAAGCGACATACGCCTTTCGACACTTATGCGTATAGTTCGAGAAGGACTTGGCGGGCACCTAAATTTATCTGTAGCCTACTAAGTTTGACCGCACGAACCGCTAACATCCGTATTTGCAATATGGCTGGCTTGAAGGAACACACTCAGCTTTTGCATCTGATTTTAGCTTTTGTTTCGGCAGACCCAACAATATTGGGCAGTGGGTTATATATTTGAACTTTAAGAGCAGGTATTTGTCTTTAGTTATCGGCTGAGCCAGCGCTATTTTCAGCCACATACGCAAATACCGA
>NZ_JBKHKJ010000074.1:0-3543 GCF_046546515.1 Parasediminibacterium schistidii
GCGGCTACTTCCGTGGAACCGTACACTTGCAAAAACTGATTACAAAAGATAGTCGCAGAAAGTTTTGCAGACAAGACCTAACCCACAAAATGACCATGGTTCACAGCAAAATGTGTGAAATCGGGCAGCAAAACAGCTTTTTGGAAAACCTCGTGGGACAACCCCTAGACCACAAAATGACCACGGTTCACAGCAAAAAGGGGAATGCCAGACAGCAAAATAGAGTTTGAAAAACCTCGCGGGACAAGACCTAACCCATAAAATGACCACGGTTTATAGCAACAAGGGAAATCCCGGGCAGCAAAATAGAGGTCGAAAAGTTTGGTGGGGGCAGTACGCAATCGACAAACAAAACAAGTGTGTGAAATTTATAAAAAACTTACCTTTGTAACGAATACGCACTTGATGCAATGACTAATGTGCCAAGAGTTTCGTTGTAGTTCTTTTTTTACTAATATTAAAATAGTTGAAGCCCAAAAATATAGATTTGCTTTTATGGCCATAAAACATGCATTTTATAAGCACAAAATACGCATAAAATGCGCACAAAATAGGCATAAAATAGGCATAAAATAAGCACAAATCACTCACAAAATTTTGATGATATTGTTGATAATCAATGGTTTACAACGGAGAGGACGATTTTTGAAAAACACACAAACAAGAAAAAAGACCTAAAATCGGCAAAACTGAAACTATTTTAATAAAAACACCAACAATATGGATATTGTGAAAAATACGCAAGTGTCCTCGTTTTGGCTTGCTCCTGCCGTTGGTTACAGCTAGACCCAAAGCGGATGGACAGAAGCGAAAGGAAGCAGCAGCTAACATCCGTATTTGCGATATGGCTGGCTGGACGGAACAAACTCGGCTTTTAGCCCTTCTTTAAACTTTTGTTCCGGCAGACCCAACAATATTGGGCAGTAGGTTATATATTTGGGCTTTAGAAGCAGGTATTTGGCTTTTGTTGTCGGCTGACCCGGCGCTATTTTCAGCCACATCCCAAATACCGACTCGTTGTGGGCAATTGTAACTTACCCTAATTTTCGCAAAAATTATTAATTTATGAGACAATACATTTCAATTTTACTTTGGTTGACAATACTGTTGTCTTGCCAAGAAAACTCAAATAAAGAGAAGGAACTTGAACTAAAACAAAAAGAACTTGAGTTGAAAGAAAAGGAATTAGGACTTAACAAAAAAGATACTTCAAAGCACGTTACAAGTAACATTTCAACAAATAAGCCAAGTGAAATTGAAGATTTGCCTAAAGCAAAAGTTTCTTTAACACGAGCGACAAAAGTTACGCTTAAATGTGATGGCTCTAATGCCCCAAATGGTAATCATCCATTAATTGATTTGTATTGTGGTGCATTAGGACAAAAGCCAATTGAAATCTATATAACTTCTGTGGACTTGCCAGCTAAAGAAGTTGCAGGTTACTCAATAGTCGGAGGAAGCAGAACAAATTTCAAAGGTAGCTTTACGACAAGTAATCACAAAGCAGCAAGTCATCAAGCAGACAATGTTGTAGATGTTGCAAGCACAATTTATAAATTGATTTTAAAAGAACCTTCACAAGCAAATAGAAATGGAGTTTTCTCAATAGACATTGATATTAGTGATGTTGGAAGGAGTGGCTATGGAACTTGGACTTCTTATGATGGAATGTTGTATCGTGAAATAAAAATAATCGACCGACTGAACGACTTATAACCAATCATAAATTACTTCAAGACATAAAGCGATAATTCATAGTTAAACGTAAAAAGCAATTTTGTAAGACTTTACTAAAACTCACCAGGAAAGCCGAAAACTGCATTTTGAAAGAGTAGGCAACGAAAATTTTTTAATAATGAAAAATATTTTAAAGACCCTATTTTGCATTGTATGTTTTTTTGTATCTGTCACTTCAATTCAAGCACAGAAAAAAAGTAGCACTAAAACTAAAAATTTGACACTTGTATTGAAAAGTGTTTGCTGCAATAGATACTGTTCTCTTGAATTTACAGATAAAAGCACTGGAAAAGTGTATACTTTTATTGATGGTGCTAGAACAGGTTCATCTGGTTTTGATGAAAAAAATGAAGGTTTATGGAAAAAAGCTACAACAGAGATTTTTAATTCAGAATACCCAAACTGTTTAGACGAAGATTCCAAAGTAAAAAGTAAGTTTATTGGCAAATCATATAAAGTGACACTTATTTACTACAATAAAGACACAGATTGGCAAATAAAAAGTTTACAAAGAATTGACTAAATTGAAACGAATAACTGCCCACAACATCCGTATTTGCAATATGGCTGGCTTGACGGAACTCACTCGGCTTTTTGTCCTTCTTTAAACTTTTGTTCCGGCAGACCCAACAATATTGGGCAGTAGGTTATATATTTGAACGTTAAGAGCAGGTATTTGGCTTTTGTTATCGGCTGACCCAGCGCTATTTTCAGCCACATCAGCAAATACCTGCTCGTTAGCGGTCAGGCGCAGACACACCCCGCATTTTAAAAGACTAATGATAAGAGCGATATGAAGGAAGGTGATATAAAAAATCTTTGGCAAGTACCAAAATATTTGCCCTATGTTCAACCAAATTTGACTGATGATATTATAGCCAACGCTGAAAAAAAGATAGGCTATAAGCTGCCAAAAGAATATGTTGACATTTTAAAAATTCAAAATGGAGGCTACATACGTTTTACATTACCTGAAACATTAAATGAACAAATTTATGGGATTGGTTCATTTTTCCCTTCTTTAACTGACTACGATTGGACTGACTATGAGGGTGCTGTTTGTTTTGAACTTTCTGGACTTGTTCCGTTTGACGGTGACGGACATTGGTATCTATGTTTAGATTACAGGCATAATAACACACAGCCAGAAATTACATTTATTGACACAGAATCCGACTACGAGAAACCAATCGCAAAAACCTTTCAAGAATATCTCAAATTACTTGAAATTGACACAGAAAATGAATTTATCATTGAAACAAATTTTACAATTGAAGAGTTAGTGTCGAAAATTTCAAGAATAGCGGACATTAAATTTGAAGATCCTGACAGTTTTACTTACGGTTATCCAATCTATAGAAGCAAATACCGTGATAGCTGGGTTTGGATAAGCCCCAATATAGTACCAAGCGGATTTATCAGAGAAAGTGATGACAGATATGAAGAATTGAAATCGCAAATGTTGCCGATGTCATTAAGGTATCCTGAAATTTCCAGCGACTTTATTTTTATTAATGTCTCCGACGATTTGCAAAGACAAAAGTTGTTTGACATTTTGACAAAACAAGGCATTAAAATCAGGGAGGCAAAAACTTACTTTGAGTGAAGCCCGAACCGCTAACATTGGTATTGCCGCAAGCAGGGCGTGACGGAATAAACTTCATCTTTTTCTTTGCTATTTGGCTTTAGCTCCAGTGTAACGTTATATATTTGGCTATGGGAAAGATCATTAAGCAATATTGCAATCATTGGGCTTCGGTTCCGGGCTGACCCACCGCTATGCCCCTGCCTGCAGGCAATACCTTG
>NZ_JBKHKJ010000075.1:0-3436 GCF_046546515.1 Parasediminibacterium schistidii
ATTACTTATTATTAGAGATTTCAAAAGCAGTTTGACCACCACTTTGGTTTTTGGATTCAACATGAAAAGAGTTTTTATAAATGACATTATTGGTTGTTAATAAAATACTATCCCCTTGTAATTTTAGATTTTTGTATTTCAACAAGCTATCTATTTTATTAAAACGAAGACTATCGTTATATCTTATATCATGTGCAGTTTTTTCAGTCCTTGAAACGCTAGCATTAAGGGATGCATTTTCAGTTTCATTTTTTTTATCCTTATTCCATGAGTAAATAGTAATACTGCTGGTTAGTGCTAATGTTATTATGGACGTACAGATTGTTTGTAATTTTTTATTCTGCGAATCTTTTTGAATGGAAACAAAGCCTGTATAACAAGTTACAATAGCTATTGAAATACTAAGGATTAAGATTGTCATTTAGGGTTTTTAATAAAAAATAAAAATAGTGATTAAAATCTATTATATTAATCAATATTTCTTGGCACACTCTTTCTCACCTATGCTTGCACCGTATTAATTTTTTGCTCCAAATATTTCATGCATTCGTGTCGATGTTATAAAATAAGGAAAAGCTAGGCGCAGACTAAAACCTTTGCGCCTAGTCTTTCAAATCCTACGCCTCCACCCTCAAACTATAACTCCCTTCCTCATCCACACTCGGGTTGTGGATGCAGAAGAAGATAAACCCAGCGGTTTTGTCGTAACCGAGGCTTTTTGCGGTGTGGGTTTGCAAATTATTATTGCAAGGTCTCCCCGCTAGTTCACGCCAAAAATAGTGTTGCTGGTGCGCTTCCTATGGCGCGTACCTTTCGCTAAGTTCTGCCTCTGGTTCCATAACTCATAATTCAAAATTCCCCCACCATGGGGGCATTTTTGGCTGCTCATGGGGGCATATTTCCCCCATATAGGATTGTCCTTTTGTATGGATTCAGAAGCAACCCGAACTTTGTAGCAAATGGCCCCTTGTTTTCGTTATTACAGGCTTTGTGTATTCAAAACCACCGAGGTAGGCTGTTCAGAATCAGCGGTTCTTCTTCGTACAGTATTCAGCTACTTACGCGCAAGTACATTTACTGTTTAGTAGTCTAGCCGCACCGTTCTTTGTGTTCTTTAAGTGAAACGGTTTACCTAAAAAGGAGCTTTCTTTGTGCTTCTTTGGGAAAAACTTTGTGTTCTTTGTGGTTAAACCTTCGCTTAAAACTGTACGAAGTCTTTAAAGCCTATTCTGAACAGCCTACCTCGGAGGTTTTTTGTGGTTAGCCTCGCATTGGCTTGATGCCAAGTTGGGTTTATTTTTAATATACAAAAAAAACGTTATGACAGTTTGCATCCTTACTCAAAAACACTCACAAAACACTCACTTTTCCTCGAAAATCACTCACGAATCACTCAAAAATCACTCGCGAATCACGCACAAAACACTCACTCTTAAAAAGCACAAAACACTGTATTTCAATGAGTTATGTTGTACAAAGGCCTCGAAAATTAATTTGGACTGCAAAAGCAAGCAAAACCAAGCCATTATTTGAAGAAAAATCTTAGGCATATTATTGGCACGTTACTTGTAAAAATCCTGCTACCGCCAAGGCTCGAAAGCTAAGGTTCAAGCAGGTTGCAAGGTATCCTGAAATGAAAAGAGGCTACCCTGATTTAGAGTCACCTCTCCTGTATTAAGATGTTTGAAAAAGGCTTGAGAAAAAGGTTCTTGGTTAACAAATAGACTAAAACACCACATTTATCATCCTATTATAGATCTAGGCATTGTGCTTATATCTTCTTTGAAAGCATTGTCTTTTTAAATTTTATTTTAATAGGGATTTCTTGCCCAATTGTTTGAATTGACCCTTTTAATGATGCGCTTCCCTCCGCATTAATCACAATGCCAGTGCTTGGCTGTATTGTATATTTTCCAGTTTCATCACCCTTCAAGGATGCGTTTACCTGAAAGCCGACCATTGATTTTAAATTAATGCTATCGTTTTGGATTTCGGTTTTTGATGTTATCACAGCTTGTCCATCTTCCAAGGATTCAAGGGTATAAATTGTTTTTAAACCCATTGGCAAACCTGTAATGGATTGGTTCTCGTTCACTTCCCAGTTGTCCCCAACTTCTACATTTTTAGCTGGTAAAATGCTTTTGCCTTGTTCCATGCTGTTTTTAATAAAATCCTCGCCCAGCAGCTTTGAAAGCTTTTCTTTTAAAGCTACCGCTTCTTTCTCTGCGCTTTTTACTCCCCCGCCTAAAACAACAAGTATAGAATCGTAAATAGAATTGTACCCTTCCAGCTTAATAATTTTTCCTTTAGCATTGATAGTGGCGTACAGGGGCACTGCTTTGAATATGCCCAAAATCCTTTCTGTAGGGTTAATGCTATTTTCACTATTGCTAGCATCTATATCAAGCTCCTCATCCCTTTTTTTGGTATAAATATGTATCTTATCAAATTTAATTTTTAAAACATACTCATTGGCAGTGTCTTTAATTACTTGATATACCCACGAAATATCCGTTTTATTCTTTACTTCTTCTGTTTTTCCCTTAACGTCCAGCTCGGTTTCATTTTCAGAACTTATTGAATAATACATTTTATCGCCTAAACGAGAATGTGGATTTACACATGCCTTTGGATTGCCTTTTATACTATCCGTGCCAGCGTTATTTATTTGTTCTACATATAGTATTTTATGTTTTTTATTATTGCACCCACATAAACCCAATATCAATACAATACTAACAAAGTGACATTTTAATTCCATTTTCTACTCTTTTTAAAAGCATGGCAATATACAAACGTAAAGCTTTCAGGTTTACTATTTTTCATATCATATCAGCATTATTGCTTCAGTAATATCACCGGTGTGGCTCATCTGCAAGATATCAAACTATACAACTTGGTCGCTTTCGTTGCTATAAGCAACAGAATAGGCCTACGAGGCTACAAGCCTCGCAGAGCGGGGAGCTAGCGGAGAGAATACTTGAGCATTATTTTTTATTTTGGAACTCTACGCAGAGCGATAACTAATAATAAGAATAAGCTTCATAAGCAGCGGAATTGGATAATATTTTAATAGGCCTATTCAAGTTGTCGCGAATCACGTTATTATTATAAAAAGCATATTGAATCTCTGCGCTATACTTTTCTACAAAGTTTGTATATATTAAATCTACTCCAAGTTTCAAATCTCCTCCACAGTTAAAAATAATCCCATAGCTATTTCCTATTATTGGGTTATAAGCAGGATTACCTTGATAACTTAAAGTGAGATTGCTAAAAATATGACTATTATCTAAAGCTGTGCTGGTATGTTGTAGATTTGAGCATCCAGACACTTGTATAATTCTGTCGTAAGTTGAATTAACAAAAATAAAAGAATCAGCATCGCATGAATTTCCACTTTTTGCTGTTATATAATTGGCGCCATAATTAAAAG
>NZ_JBKHKJ010000076.1:0-3201 GCF_046546515.1 Parasediminibacterium schistidii
TTTAGCTTTTGAGCTAGCGTGGCCAATTACCTCGTAAAATGATCCGGAAATGCTTTTATTAAAACAATTGGGTTCCCGAGTAATTATCTTAACTGATTTAATAGTAATTAAGCTATCGGGTTTCCCTGAAAATAGAGATTGATAGCCGCCAATACCCAAAGTGTTCTTGTTAACCAATACCCCCGATTCTAAAATACTTTTTACTGTATAAAAGGAAATGGTGGTGCCATCATATTTTGTTAAGACAACAAATAATGACGGCGGATGAAATAAGAACGATTTAATCTTGCCTTTCATAGAATAGTTAAGATTAAGCTTCATTAAAAGAAGGTGTTTGTTTTCTGGGATTTCTATGTCTTTATCAACTTCAGTATCATTATCTCGGAAAAATTTAAGAGAAGCTTCCCCCCTATTAATATTCCTTTTTAAAAGCAGGTATTTTGTGGTATCAAACATAGTAAATGTATCAATACACGAATAATTGCTGCAAATGCTAATCTTTGTTTTTGTTTCGTCCCAAAAATCGCATCTGCCATCAACACTGTTAGGTGTAAACAATAAAAAAGCTGGTGCTTTTGATGATGTGTATTTTGCGGCATTCAGGCTATCTAAAAAGCCATTATAGGCTTGATATGACTGAAAGCAAGGCCGCGGAGAATAATTTAGGTTGTTAAAGTAAGCCAAAGAAATTTCTGTTGTTAAAATGTCAACTGGGTGCTTCCCTATTGTATTCAAAATGCGTAGCGGCAGTTGGGTATTAGAAGGTATTTCGGTGTTTGCTTTACAAAATAATTCTTTAAAATAAATTGTTCGGTATGCAGGGAAACTTGCAAATGGATTATACTCTGGGGTCATTGCAAATATGCAGGTTTGCATGCCCAATATGCTAATAAATGCAAATATATTTAAAATTTTTCTATATGGACTAATGGAAACGCAAAAGTTATCAAAATAAAAAAGCAATGAAAAAAAAGGAAAGCATAAAGAAAAAAAAGTAAGCAAATGCCCCGCATCAGATCTAGTAAAGCCGCTTTTGTAAGCAATAAAAAGATTGATAAAAGAAATTCCATAAATAGCTGCACTATCAAGGCTAAAAGCCCCTTTTCTTATTTTCTGGAAAATCAACAGAAAAAAAAGCAGGAATAACATAATGGCATAGAGCAATAAACGTATATAATATAGTTCATGCCCCATTGCGTTTGGATAATCAGCAATAATCTTCGTGCCAGTATAAATGAAAGCAAAAAAGTCAACTTTCAAAATATAGCAACCCAATGCCATGATACATGCATAGCAAGCTAAAACAAATACAGCTTTCCTAAGCTGTATTTTGTTTGTGAAGTAACAATAAAGTATAAAAGAAACGTAAATAAACTGGTAAATCAGGCCAATGTTCAGCTTAATAAAAAACATCAGCACACAAGCAAACAAAGGGATAGCTATATTTTTTAGCGCTGGCTGATTAAAATAATTGAAAATATAAAAGCTAAATATGAATAACAACGTAAACCCTGCATCATAAAAATATGTTGCGCCTGTATTTATGGAAATAAATAATAATAAAAAAAACAATATTTTATCAATCCAATTTTTACAAAATTTGGCTATATAGAGTACAAAAATATCTATTAAAAAAGTACAAGTCAACAAGTCGAAAAAAAACATATAAAACGTGTTGATGCTTATTGGGCACCTTGTTGATAAAAACCCTAGTGGACCGTATGTAAAAACTATATCCCTGCCAAAGATCATTTTTTTTGAAAAACATAAATTTAGCCCAATTTCCCAGCTGCTGTCTAGCCCTGCACTGGGCTGGCTAATAAAATGGGTAGGCAACACAATCAATACTAAAACAATAATTAGCATCAATTTTTTTAGTAGTGGCTTTGCATTGGTTTTTGTAAAATCTAGCGTCATTTGTAAGTTGTTATTTTATAGTGGCCATGCCTAACTGATTTTTGTATATCAATCATGTACAGGTATTTTTTTATTTTCCATCCTCTCTAATAGCCCCACCTTGTTATCCTAATACTGTAAAATAAGGACTTACAGCCCTTATCATTTTAAACTTGTGTCAAACTTATAGCTTTTATCAAAGATTTTTCTATTCAATGTGAGAATACTACAAAATATGCGCATAAAAAAAGTTTTATAAAATATTCCCTCGTGATTCCACCCCTAATTATTCAGCTCGTTCGCTAGCTGAACAACAAAGCTATCAAAACTTGGAAACGGGATATACAAATAACAAAGGATGCAAAAGGCCAGCAGTAACTGCCAAGGATGGCGTTCAGGAATATGCCTTACAACTGCCGTAGTGGCTGCGAGGCTATAAGCTTAGTGAGCAGGCTGTCGCTTGATATTTGTTCAACCATTTTTATTGTTTCACCAATTTGGTGGTTTGTTTGCTGCTATTGGTTTGCAGCACCACGGTGTAGGTGCCGCTGGCAAGGGTGGATATGTTTAGGTTGGCATTACCTGTTGCCAGATTGATAAGTTGCGTGGCTACGCAACGCCCGTCCGTAGCATATATTTTTACATTGCCTATACCTGTGGCGGGGGCAAACAACAAACTAGTGGTGGCTTGTGCAGGGTTTGGCACAAGGGTGATACCTGCTTTTGCCGACGTGTTGCTGATGGTAACAACTTGGCTATATGTAAAGCTGCCATCTTTGTCCACCATTTTCAGGCGGTAGTAAGCTGCCCCCGTACCCTGAAGGGGTGTGTTATCAGTATAGTAGTAGCTGCCGGCGCCGTTCCCTTTGGCAGTTACATCGCCTATAGCCGCATAGTTTTTACCATCGCTGCTGCGCTCTATTTCAAAAAGGCAGGTATTGGTTTCGTTTGTGGTTTGCCAAGTGAGTTGGGTTCTATTGTTTAGGGCGGCTTGGGCGATAAAGGTGGTGAGGGTGAGGGGTAAGGTGGGGCTTGTATATTTTGCAACATATTTGTTGCCGTGGGAATAATCAATACCGTTCGTAAAACCTCCTGCAGCATATAGATTATCACTTGAATCGATAAATAGGGTATAAATTCCTCCATTTTTAAATGTAGAATCGCTAATCCCTCCTACTTCACCCCAGCTACTGCCATCCC
Organism: Parasediminibacterium schistidii; assembly: GCF_046546515.1. Classification (NCBI taxonomy): domain Bacteria; kingdom Pseudomonadati; phylum Bacteroidota; class Chitinophagia; order Chitinophagales; family Chitinophagaceae; genus Parasediminibacterium; species Parasediminibacterium schistidii. Next base: position 3,097 of record NZ_JBKHKJ010000076.1, read on the forward strand.
ATTTAGCTACGTAAAACATATTGTTTGCGTTTGAAAATGATCCCGCAGCAAATAAATTGTCTTTTGTATCAGTAATAAGTTTCCATATGGTGCTATTGAATGTAG
>NZ_JBKHKJ010000077.1:0-2894 GCF_046546515.1 Parasediminibacterium schistidii
ATTCAAATAGCATTTTATTACAGCAATGGTTCTGTAATAATTGCATTGTGCCCTTTAAGTGAAACGTTTTTCCTTTTTTAAAGCCTTAGTGAACCTTGTGTAATAGCTTTGTAATGTTTCCGAAATAACTTTCCCCATTCTGTAAGGGATACCTGCAAGACCTGTCAGATTTTTTGAAACCTGCCAGGTCTAAATGGGTAAAGTTATTTTGACAACGTTCCTTTGTAAAAACCCCTATTTAAACTGTCGGTATTTAGTTTTTTATGGACGAACGAAAATGCTTCACATCCAATTTTTCAAGGGCAATGCCATTTTCTGTTTCCCACTCATCCACTTTTTCATCCAATTGTTTTGCTAGTAGTTTCACGGCCAACTGCTGCATTTGCATAAAATCTTCCTGCGGCAATGGTTTTTTAAACAATCGCAACATCATTACTTGCTGTTCATTTAGTGAAGTGGCAGTATTTTCATTATACAACATAGCCCCTGTATTTTCATTAAAGGTAAATAGATATGCTCATATTTAAAGTGTGTTATCCAAAAAAAGCATCAACAAAGTATTGCTAAAAGAAGACGAGCGCAAGAAAACCTCGAAGAGCATGTCTAGCAAGGCAGTCGGATAATATTTCGTTTCTTATAAATGTAGAACGGTTGATTAAATTTTAATTGGATTAGCCGTTTTTTGTTTTAGGGGTATTAAGAAGGCTGTTTATTGTGTTTCCTATGCTTATCAATATATGCCCACATTTCTAATGGCGAGTGTACCATTGTTTTGCCCGCTTGTATATCAGCCCACCTTATTCTCCAATAAGTTAATGGTCTCAATGTCTTCTTTTACGATAGAATTGTTGGGAAGTAAGCTATCCCACAACTTTTCAGCAATCCTTCTCTTATCTTTTTGCGGCAATGCCAGCAACGCATTTATATCCACATCCATAATCTAAAATTTTTACTACGTAAGTATTCTATTTTATTGCTTCATCAATCTAATTAATATTTGCAAAATGATTGTTTTATTGTATCCTTCAAATCATTATTTTTATTGATAATTAATTAGGAAATTAATAATAATGGCTGAATTCCCAAAAAGAGAATACTTTTTTAAACCTGTAATGCAAGCCATTCAAGTGCTAGGCGGCTCGGGCAGTAATGATGAAATAAATAACAAGGTAATTGAAATCCTTAAAATTTCAGAGGATTTGCTAACATTACCGCATAAGAATACAAATCAAACTGAATTTGAATATGAAATGGCATGGGTAAGAACAATGCTAAAAAGTCAAGGTTTATTAGAGAATTCTCAGAGGGGAGTTTGGTCAATTAATGCAAGTGCTGATTTTTCTTTGCTTAAACTAAAAATGGATAATCAACTTGAATTTCAAGTAAGTGCTGAGGTAAATGAAGATGAAAATTGGAAAGAAAGAGTGATAGATGTAATAACAGAGTATTTGTCGCCTGCAGCTTTTGAAAGATTAATTCAAAGACTTTTAAGAGAAAAGGGATTTACACAAGTTGAAGTTACTGGTAGGTCAGGTGATGGAGGAATTGATGGTAGAGGGATAGCAAGAATTAATGGCATATTGAGTTTCCATATTATTTTTCAATGCAAAAGATATAAAGCCACTTCAAAAGTCGGTTCAAAAGACATTAGAGATTTTAGAGGTGCCATGGTTGGAAGAACTGATAAAGGGTTATTTATTACAACTGCATCTTTTACTAGGGATGCAATTGCCGAAGCAACCAGAGATGGTGCACCAACTATTGATTTAATGGATGGCGACAAATTAGCCGAAAAATTGAAAGAATTAAACCTTGGCTTAAAAGTAGAATTAAAAGAAATCGTCAAGGTTGATGAAGATTGGTTTAAGAATTTTGAAAAAGCAGTATAATGGAAACTACAAAGATTGAAAACTTAACGGAAGACGAATTTCATAAGAAATTCAAACGTCAAAAAAATCAGTTTGACAATAACGCATCATTTGATGGCTGTCTGTTTGAAACTTATGGAATTGAACTCGATTATGTATATGAAATGAGTAAAAATAGTCGTGTTTTAACTATCATTGAAGGCGATGAAGAACTGGAAGAAACTTTTATTGATAGCTCAGGGGTTGAAATAACAGAAACCATTCCCAATATGTATTATGCAAGTGGATTCCATTTTGTAAATCGTATGGGATATTTTGTGTTAGACAAGCCTTATGAAAACGAATTCGAAGTGAAAGTTGAATAAATTCGTAAAAAAGTTGTAAGACCAATAACATCATTTGCAGCGTTGAAAGAAGCGGTGATGGCAAACAACTTCGCTTTGTACGCACGTTTAAAAATGGCTCATTTGAAGTATATAAAACGGTTAGTTTCTTTTTGTGTTAATAAAATTCAATATTTTTATTACTTAAAAGGAGGTTGGAAAAATACCATGGAAAAAATAGTGGCGCAACATTTAGAGGAAATAAAGAAACTTTTTTTGCACTATGGTGCAGAAAGTGCCTATTTATTTGGCAGTGCCGCTAAAGATACCGCAACAGAAAAAAGTGATATTGACTTCTTGTTTAGCTTTCCTGCCAACTTAGACTACGAAACCTATGCCAACAACTATTTCTCTTTGGCACATTCGCTTGAAAGCTTATTGAATAAACGGGTAGATTTAGTAGCAGAAAAAACATTACAAAACCCATACTTGATAGAAAGTATTAATGAAAGCAAAATCCAATTGCTATGATGCCAAGCAGGGAAGAAAAAAAATTATTGACTGACATCAAAGAATCTATCGTTGCAATAGACGAACACCTTGAACAAAGAAGGGTTTTTAGCGAATACCTCTCCAACAAAACCAAAAGAAGAGCGGTAGAACGAGAGCTGGAAATAATTGGTGAAGCAGCAAACAGGTTATA
>NZ_JBKHKJ010000078.1:0-2203 GCF_046546515.1 Parasediminibacterium schistidii
AGGCGCAACCTGTGCAGACAGGTTTTAAAAACATTATCTTGAAAAAATATTGGGATAAAATAGCGGAATGGATTCTTGCAAATTGCCCACCAATGCTCGACACTTTAAACACTGGTGCTTCAGAGCAAGACATCATTAATTTAGAAGATGCTGTTGGTTTAAAGTTGCCAATTGACTTTATTGAGTTTTATAAAATTCACAATGGTCAATCATTTACGCACTTGAATTTATTTGACGGCGACAGACTATTAAGTATTGACGAGATTATTTTTGAGTGGAAACTATGGAACGATGTTCTGCCAGACATTGACAACAATTGCAAAGAAATGTTTGGTGAAGCAGCAAGCTCTTCGCCAGACAAAGGAATAAAGCCTTATTGGTGGACTTCTTCTTGGATTCCTATAACATCTAACGGCTGCGGTGACAACTATTGCATTGACTTAGACCCGACAAGTGACGGCACTCGTGGACAAATTATCAGAATGTGGCATGACTTACCAAATAGAGACTTACTTGCGACATCATTTAAAAATTGGATAGATAATTATGTGACAGACTTGCAAAGTGGGGTTTATACAATTTCTAATGACATTGGCTGGGGTGGCATTGTAAAAAAAGATTGACATCAATGCGCCTAACATCCGTATTTGCGATATGGCTGGCTGGACGGAACTCACTCGGCTTTTAGTCCTTCTTTAAACTTTTGTTCCGGCTGACTGTACAATATTGGGCAGTAGGTTATATATTTGAACTTTAGAGCAGGTATTTGGCTTTAGTTATCGGCTGACCCAGCGCTATTTTCAGCCACATCCCAAATACCGACTCGTTGGCTGCAAGCAATCGCGAAATCTCAAATTTGACAATCCTTTAACTAAATGAGTTTACAATTTAGAAAAAACAGAGACATCTTTCATTTCATCTATAGTGAAATTGAGAAATCCAAAAAATCTATCAAAGCGGCTTTGGCGTGGTTTACAGACCCTGAACTTTTAAAACTGCTTCTAAACAAAAAAACACAAGACAATGTTGATATTTCAATTATTCTTTTCAACGATGAAATAAATAGAAAGCTAAATGACCTGCATTTATTGGGGGACACTGTACAATTTTCAAACATCTTGAAAATTGATTACATAATGCATCATAAATTTTGCATTATTGACGACACTAAAGTTATAACAGGATCTTATAATTGGACTGTAAAAGCACGGCGTTATAATAAGGAAAACATACTTTGTATTGAAGATGAAGCAATCGTAAAGGACTTTAAAGATGAGTTTGAGAGTTTGTCTAAAAATAGCAAACCACAAACGAGAGTTAGTCACTTGCAAATAACAAATCAAATCAATAATATTGAAGATTTAGCAATTTTAAATTTGGAGCAAGAATATAATCGTGAAATTGAAAGAAGAATTGAGGTTTCTAAAAAATTAAATATTGGACTTGATATTGCATTAGCGTATTCACTTATTACAAAACACACTGCTGTAATTGCTGCGACTTTATTAGCAACAGCAGAAAATGGTCAATATATACAATCAGCATTAAAGAAATTAGAAGAAGCAGGGCGACTTGATTTATGTTTTGAAGAATCAATTATTCGTCGAGAATATTCAATTCTTTTTGACGAAAAAACAAAACATTCAGCAAGACAAAAACTTGTACAGCTTGACTATTTTAAAAATCCAAAGTATGCAGAAAGGTGGGTTGACTACGACTGACAAATTTGCCAGCAGCCAACATCCGTATTTGCGATATGGCTGGCTTGACGGAACTCACTCGGCTTTTAGCCCTTTTTTAGCTTTTGTTCCGGCAGACCATACAATATTGGGCAGTAGGTTATATATTTGAGCTTTAGGAGCAGGTATTTGGCTTTAGTTATCGGCTGACCCAGCGCTATTTTCAGCCACATCCCAAATACCTGCTCGTTAGCGGCAATGACCAAAGCGAATTTGCATACTTCGTTTGACACAGCTTGACCACAAGACTTGACACTACAATAAAGACCTAAGCGAGTAGACTTGCATAGCTTGACACTAATTGACCCAGCAGCGAAGACCACAGCGAGTAGACCTACATTATTTGACCGACATAGCTTGACCAGATAGCGAAGAACGAAGCGGTTAGACCTATACAGCTTGACCTACTCAACTTGGCCCAACATACTAGACCGTAGCAAGTAGACCGACATTATTTGACCTAG
>NZ_JBKHKJ010000079.1:0-2173 GCF_046546515.1 Parasediminibacterium schistidii
TCCTAATCAATAAATTATCACTTTATTATCAATAAATAATAGTAAAATTATCATAAATTATACTTTTTTTCTACTAAAAATTCGCTAATGTTATTGATAATCAATGGATTGTAAAAGAGTTTAGGAATTTAAAAAAATCCTAAACGGTAAAAAAACCTAAAATTGGCAAAACTGAAACTATTTTAATAAAAAATCTGGTAAAAATAATAGTATAAAAATTGTATAAGTGTCCTCGTTTTGCCATCCTCATGCTTGTTCCCTCTTCAGTGAAAGAGTTTGTCGCTACCTTTCTATAAAGGTGGGGTAGGATGGGAGTAGGGTTGTGCTATGTTGAGTTTTTACTAAAAACGCAAAAAACTTTTTATGCGTCTAGTATCTAGTATATATCAGGCTTTAGCTATAAACAAAATATTGCTTTTAATAAGGAGAGTTATTTTAAAACCATTTCTAAGTGGAAAAAAAAGGAAACTTGCTCCTGATTTTCAACCGATAACTGTTAGCAAAAGCGAAATAAGAAACACCAAGCCGTAACTTGCAACCCAAATACTTATAACTCATCATTCATAACTCATAACTAAAAATGGCTTTAAGCAAGATTTGGAGCGCTTTTATTCTCACGGCAATCATAGTGGCATTGTACAAATGCGTTTTCCTTGGCAATGCAGATATTTTTAGTTGGATGGTAGTAGGCAAGGCAGATGATGCGGCCAATCCCTTGAAAGTAGATGGCATTATACCGACCTGCAAAACAGCTGTTGACTTATGTATTAACCTAATAGGCGTAATGGCAATGTTCCTGGGTTTTATGAGCATTGCTGAAAAAGCAGGGGGGATACGTTTGCTGTCTAGGATAATTGGCCCATTTTTTACAAAGCTATTCCCCGATGTGCCTGCTGGCCATCCTGCCATAGGGTATATGATGATGAATTTTTCTGCAAATCTACTGGGGCTTGACAATGCGGCTACCCCATTTGGCATTAAAACCATGGAAAGCCTGCAAGAACTGAACAAAGAAAAGGAAACAGCTTCCAATGCGCAGATTATGTTTTTATGCCTACATGCCGCTGGGCTTACGCTTATACCCGTAAGTATCATCGCCGCAAGGGCATCGTTAAAAGCTGCCAGCCCAACAGATATTTTTGTGCCTTGCATGATTGCTACTTTTGTAGCCACCATAGCAGCTATGCTGCTGGTAGCTTTTAAGCAGAAAATAAACATGCTGCAACCTGTGATATTGGCTTGGATATTAGGCTTGTCGGCAGTGATAGCTGGATTGGTGTTTTACCTTACTACGCTTAGTACTGATGGCGTGCAATCGTTTTCCAACATATTAAGCAATGGCCTGATACTTTTCATTTTTGTATTAATCATCCTAGGTGGCCTGTATAAGAAAATAAACATTTTTGATGCCTTTGTAGAAGGGGCTAAAGGTGGTTTTGAAACGGCCATTAAAATTATCCCTTATTTGGTTGGCATGTTGGTGGCTATAAGCTTATTACGTAGCAGTGGTACATTTGAAGTAATTATTTCAGGAATGAAAAACTTCTTTGCCTTGTTAGGAGCAGATACCCGATTTGTTGATGGCATACCCACAGCTTTGATAAAACCACTTAGTGGAGGCGGGGCTAGGGGGATGATGATAGATACGATGAAAGCTTCTGGGGTTGATTCTTTTGCGGGAAGATTAGCCTGCATATTACAAGGTTCATCAGATACTACTTTTTATGTTGTAGCTGTTTACTTTGGGGCAGTCTCTATAAAAAATACCCGTTATTCAATTGGGGTAATGTTATTGGCAGACTTGGTGGGCATTATTACTTCTATATTATTATGCTATTTGTTTTTTGGGAAGTAACAAAGCCTGTTCCAATTTAAAACTTTGCATTTTTAAGGACCTCATTACATCCACCTTTGGAAAAAGTTTTTTCTTCCATTTCGTGGCTTATGGTTTCATAAGCCACAGAAAATGTTTCTATTGACTTTAGGGCAATCTGCTCTTCCTTTATCAGGATTGCCCTAACACCTGTATTGCTATAGTATCTGAGTAAAGCATCAATTTCATATTCCTCAAATTTAATGTCGAAAAAGAATTCTGATCTTCTTATCAGTTCATTGTTTTGTTTGTCTTTTGCTATATCTCTGGTTTCTTTGCCAAAAGGCCTTATGATATTAT
>NZ_JBKHKJ010000080.1:0-1285 GCF_046546515.1 Parasediminibacterium schistidii
TTTGTTGTTTATTTGTTCTTACCACAGAATTGTAAACAACATGAACAAAAGTAGTTTATTTGTCGGACAGCACATCTTCTCCCAGATACTTTCTTTATCCAGCAAGGCAAGCCTTTCTCCTGTGTTCGAGAAAACATCGGCCAACAAATGGTACAAGTCCACCATGGCCTGGGACCATTTTGTGTCCATGATGTTCTGCGTGTTCGCCAATTGCACTTCCCTTCGTGAGATAGTGGCGGGGCTGGAGGCTTTTGGCGGCAAGCTGAACCATTTGAACCTTGAAAAAGTGCCGCCACGCAGCACGCTGTCAGATGCCAACAAAGCACGCCCATCTTCCATTTTTGGCGAGATATACAACGATTTGAACCGTAGGTACTCCCTGAATTTGTCGGACAGTACTTTGCCGAAAGTGGTATTGTCCAGGCTGTTCCTCATCGACTCTACCGTTTTCTCTCTTTTCAAGGCCATCCTGAAAACATCCGGCCGAACCCCTACGGACAGCAAGCGCAAGGGCGGCATCAAGAAAAACACCATGCTGGACGCCAATTCGCTGATGCCCGTGCTGGTACGCTTCAACGCCGCTGCCGACAACGACCAGCAATTCCTCAAGTACATAGAACTGCCCACGGGCTCCTATATCACCTTCGACAAGGGCTACAACAACTACAAATGCTTCGCCCGGTTCTCACAAAATGGTGTGTTCTTCATCACCCGCCAAAAGGACAATGCCGTTTATACCACCGTTGCGGAGGCTATCCTGACAAAAGATACCCCGGATGCTGTTCTTAAAGAGGAAACAATCGAGCAAACTTACAAGGACGAAAACGGGAAAGAGCAAACCCTGCAGCTACGCCGCATTGCATGGTGGGACACAGATGGAAGCCGTGTATATGAGTTTATCACCAACAATTTTGAGTTGGGTGCTGCCACAATAGCAGCCATATACAAATACAGGTGGCGAATAGAGCTATTCTTCAAGAAACTAAAGCAGAACTTCCCGCTGCAATACTTCGTGGGCGACAATCAGAATGCCATAGAAATACAGATTTGGTGCGCCTTGATAGCCGTGCTGCTGCTAACGGTAATCCATGAGCACAACAACGCCAGCCTGTCTTTCAGCAACGTAACCACACTGATGCGCATACATTTGGCTGGCTACATCAGCATCAAGGAACTGCTTGCGTTGCATAACCAAAAAAGGGAAAGGAACAAAAAAGCAGCACATCAAAAAGACCTTTTTTCCTCTGCTTGATCCCACCCCCATGCTTTTGGTTTTAAGAGGATA
>NZ_JBKHKJ010000081.1:0-1249 GCF_046546515.1 Parasediminibacterium schistidii
CGATTTAAGGGGAGTACTATAGAAATTAAAGTAAAATACAGATAATTTCAGCCGATATGCCAGCAAATGATTGATTGTTTTTTTATTTGACCTAGTGGAGATTTATGGTACTATACATAAATTTGCGAAATGAACAAACCGAACAAAAACACATTATTCCAATCCGTAAAATCGCTTATCCAGGCTGCACAACAGCAAATAATCCGCAATATCAATACAACCATGCTACTTACATATTTTGAAATAGGTAGGATGATTGTAGAAGATGAGCAGGATGGAAAAGAAAGGGCGGATTACGCAATTGGCACCATCACCCAACTAAGCACAGAATTAACCAACGAGTTTGGTAAAGGATATTCGCCAGATAACCTTGAGCGTTTCAGGAAGTTTTATCTTTTATACCAAAATCGAATTTCCGCATCAGTGATGCGGAAATTTGAAGGAGCAGAAGAAAAGAACATTTCCGCAACACCGATGCGGAAATCTACAATTATCCAATCAATGATTGGGCAATCTCCTTTTCCCTTCTCTTTGAGTTGGACACATTACATCCAACTCATGAAAATACCTGATGAAAATGAACGCAGCTTTTATGAAATAGAAGCCACACAAAACAATTGGTCTGTCCGGGAATTGCAAAGGCAATTCAATTCGGCTATTTATGAACGCCTAGCACTGAGTAGGGATAAGGAAGGGGTAAAAGAATTAGCTAAAAAAGGGCAAATAATAGAAAGCCCAACGGATGCACTAAAAAGCCATTATGTTTTGGAATTCCTTAACCTGAAAGAAGACAACAGGTACACAGAAAATGAACTAGAAACGGCTATCATCAACAAACTGGAGCATTTTATGCTGGAACTAGGCAAAGGTTTTTTGTTTGAAGGCAGGCAAAGACGATTCACTTTTGAAGGCGACAGCTTTTTTGTGGACTTGGTGTTCTACAACCGATTGCTAAAGTGCTTTGTATTGTTCGATTTGAAATTAGGCAAACTAACGCACCAAGATATTGGCCAAATGCAGATGTATGTAAACTATTACGATAGGGTTGTTAAAACCAAAGACGAAAACAGTACCATCGGCATTATCCTTTGCAAGCAGGAAAACAAAACGGTTATTGAATTTACCCTGCCAGAAAACAACAAAACCATTTTTGCCAAAGAATACAAAGAAGTGCTGCCCAGCAAAGCGGAATTAAGGAAGCAATTAGCGTAAATAAATCTAGGTTCAGGCAACGATTCCTGTTCATCAA
>NZ_JBKHKJ010000082.1:0-1224 GCF_046546515.1 Parasediminibacterium schistidii
TTGGCCCCCTTGCTGATGGTTGGTTGGCTTACGAAACCAACATAGCTGCTTATAAATTTGGCAGTTGGATAAACATCCCCATTTTGCCCGTTTGCATCGGCAGTGTCAATCTCAAGCGTGGTAGGGGAGCTGGAGAAAGTAAGTGCAGAGTGGCCAACAACAACCTTTTTGATAGTAAACAAAAAACTGCACAATGCAGTGGTGTCGGGAACAGACCCAGTAAGGCCATTGGGGTCGCCATAGGAGAACCTCAAGATGCCTTGCGCACTACTTAGCGTCCCAATATCGGTGGGTGCAAACCTGATAGCTGGGTTTGAGCCGGCAATAAACGAGGAATATTTCATGACAGCCGTGTCCCAACGGATAGAACCGCCAATGCTAAAAATATTCGAGAGGTTCTTGGCACGGATAGAAATATTCACGATAGAACCAGTTTTGCAAATATTGTCAACAGTATCTAGGTAAATGGTTTTTTGGCCAAAAATACTAGAGGGGATTACATTAATGCTTGCTAGTATCAGCAGGCTCATCAATAATTTTGTAACATTCTTTTTCATGTTTCTTTTTTATGGTTTTAATAAATGACAACCTATCCTTTAATCGCAGGTATTTATAAAATACATGCAAGGCACTAATGCCTTACATGTATTTATGCACTTTTTTTATTTCATCAATAAAATTTGTTTGGCTTTGCTGTCCATGCCCACAACTTTGAGGTAGTAAATGCCAGCCGCCAATTTATGCTGGCCTTGCAAATTCAACACCCTAGTGCTATTGCCGTTAGGGACAGATTCAAATTGCGACAGCAATACTTTCCCTTCCATATTTGTGAGTTCAAAACGTACTGGTTTAGCCGAGCTGGCTGAAATAGCTATTTTTACTTTCCCGTCAATTGTAGGGTTGGGTAACACATTCCAAGTTTCTGTGTAAGCAATAAGCTGGGCAGCTTCTGCTATGCTTCCACTTGATTTTTGGATACCAATTTTAGAATAGTTGCCATCAAAGGCCAATACAGGCGTTATATCGGAGTTCAAAGATAAATCCTCGTTTACTATATTACCTTTCTTTGTGAACACGATATCAAAAATAGCAGAGCTGTCTGGTAGTGACTGGGCAACAATATTAGAATCAACCCATAGGAAAGTAAGCTTGCCTTCGCTGCTATGGTTTGCACCATAGTCAACACCCAGCAGGTTATGCTCTATTGATTTGAATTCCAGCAAT
>NZ_JBKHKJ010000083.1:0-1179 GCF_046546515.1 Parasediminibacterium schistidii
TTTTTCCAAAGAGATGGCACATTGTTGGGGTCTCCACCACATAAGCGGACGATAACCTTTGTCATTTCATCATTGAGTTCCATTTCAAATTGCGCCTTTGCTATCTTATAACCCTTGATCTTGTTGAGTTTCCTGTAAACTATGATAAGTGATGCAACAATCATAGTCATATAGAGCATTATCTTTAGCCCGCTCTCATCCCTGCTGACCAGATGCGAGGCATTGAGTTCCTGTTTGATGAACTTGAAAAAGACTTCAATCTCCCACCGTTGCTTGTACCAATGGGCAATCATATAAGCATCTTCTTCCATCAGGTTGCTTATAAAACATATTTCTTCGCCGCTTGCATCTATCGTTGCTGTAATGAGCCTATAGCTAAACGTGGATTTCTTTCCTTTCTTGCCGAACAGGTACGCCACCTCATCGCTTACAATTGTTACGGTGCTGCCATCAGGCTTGGCTCCAAGCCCCTTTTTTTCATGGACCTCATGCCTTGGGCCAGGCAGGGATCGGGTAATGAAATATTTGTTGTCAGTGGTGAACCTGTCGAATGAATCACGGGATTTTAGCCCTCTGTCAAACACTATCGTCCCTTTTTGCAGCCCATCCGCATCATCTATAACCTCCGCCAGCGCCATCTCTTCGCTTGCGTATGTTTGGTCAGTGAAGGCCTTTACATGCATCGGAAGGCTGCCCTTCATCACCACACTATATTTCACATGGCGATGGGTTTTATCCCCACCGAATTCCATTGCTGTGCTGAATAATTTGGCTGCAAGCGAGATAAAAGTGCTGTCTGTCTTTGAAAGTGCCGTTTCTTCCTTCAGTTCCTTATTGTATATGATGAATACCTGTTCAAAGAGCTTTTCAAAATAAGAAACCTCCATGGTGCATATCCTGTCCCGGATGGAATTATACTTGCAATCATGTGGCGAAAGGGTTTTCCTACCTTTCTTGGCAGTCACAGTCCTTCTGTTAAAACATTTGAAGGTAGCAGAGGAAATGAATTTTTCCATTATCCGAAGGCTGGGCTTGTTGCTGGACAGCATGGAATACAAGACCAACTTAAAAATCGTTTCCCCGGTTAGTTTCTTTACCTGATGGTCAACTTTTGTTTCCGCAGTTAATATGTCAAATGTCTTTTCAGGTATCAATTTGAGTATTTCTGTAGCTGTCATA
>NZ_JBKHKJ010000084.1:0-1134 GCF_046546515.1 Parasediminibacterium schistidii
GCCCCTCACCCTTTCAAAATCTCCCTCAACAAAACATTTTTCTTTTGGGCATCTACCAGGCTGTTGTTGCAGGTTTCCAAACTTCCCGAAAGTTTGGAACTTTCGGGAAGTTGCCCCTCACCCTTTCAAAATCTCCCTCAACAAAACATTTTTCTTTTGGGCATCACCAGGCTGCTGTTGCAGGCTTCCAAACTTCCCGAAAGTTTGGAACTTTCGGGAAGTTGCACTAGAGGAAGGCGTTGATTACTCAGGCTTCTATAATTCAAAACTACTGTCTATTTTTTCAGTTTTATGGAAACGAACGAACTCGTCAGTAGTACCAAACCAATCCATTACCTCCTGCTTGGATATTTTGGTTGGGCTATCGGATAAGAAGGTTTTATAGGACGAAAATGGCCTAGCATCCATGCTGCTTACAAAACCATGATGAACGGGGTTGTTATGGATATAAAAAATCAATTTGGCATAGTAAGCCTCGTTGTCTATTATTTTACGTTTAAAATTGGGCATAAACAAACTACCCCTTCTGCCTTGTTGTTTGTTGAACGATTGTGAATAAGCACTAAACAGGTTACCAAAAACTTTGCTGACAAATGAACCTACTTCGTTTGCTTCCAGCAATTTGATATTCGATGGTGCTATGTTTTTCATTTGCTGAAAATAAATATTTGCCTCTTGCAATTGCTTTTCGTCTTTTACCTTGACCACTAAATGCAAATGGTTTGGCATCAAACAATATGCATAGGTATGAGCGATGGGTTGGATGAAAAAAGCATATCGTTTCAAAAAATAGAGATAGTTTTCATTATTCAGAAACAGGTTCTCGTTACCGTTCGCATGGTTATAGATGTGGTAAATGGTTTCAGGAAGTAGCGGTATTTCGTTGTTTTTCATCGTATAAATATTTATAGCTTTTGTCCAAACTTCCCGAAAGTTAAAAACTTTCGGGAAGTTACCTCCAACCGATTCAAAATTTCTTCAATAATGCAATTTCTGTTTTGCACGCAGGCAAGTTGTTGCAGTTTTTCAAACTTCCCGAAAGTTTTGAACTTTCGGGAAGTTACCTCCAACTAATTCAAAATTTCTTCAACAATGCCATTTCCTTTGGCACGTAAGCAAGTTGCAGCCAGTTGC
>NZ_JBKHKJ010000085.1:0-1083 GCF_046546515.1 Parasediminibacterium schistidii
GGCTTTGTTTCGTGAATAAGCGCTATTTGTCTAAAACCCCCATACCCCCTTTTTATTAAGCTACTTTGTAGCTATTGGGCACAGCGATGCCACGATACACGTTTAACACTTTACATTTTATGTTTACTTCTGTTTTTTGATTTTCCATTATCCTCGAACAGAGAACCCCGCCGTGGATTGTTTTGTACCTGAACATGGCTGTTTCTGCCAAGCTCCGCTTGTGGTACCCTGCAGTTGTTTTCCAGTCTTCCAGACCTGTTTTTTTTATTTGCTCAATTGCGGCATCACGTTCCCCCATCCACGCCTTTTTGCCAGTCCTTGCCACGGCATTTTCTTGTGGGGGTATGATTTGTTTAATGCCAGCACCATGCAAAACCTTCCTTACTTTGGTTTTGTCGTAAGCCCCATCGCCCCGGAAACTTTTGACGCCCCGGCCTGTTGCTGCTATAGATTCTAGGATGGGCGCCACGCAAGCGGCATCATCAACCTTATTTTCTGTCAATTCAACACCTACTATTTCTTGTGTTTCTACATCTATCCCCAGGTGTAACTTCATCCAAGTGCGGCGTTTGCTTGCGCCATGCTTGCGGACTTTCCATTCCCCTTCCCCATATACTTTCAACCCTGTGCTGTCTATGGCTATGTCCGTTGCTTTTTTGCTGTCGCCAACTAGCTGCATGAAATCCAATACCTGGCCCCGCTTGCATACTTGCGAGTAACTAGGCACGGGCAAAGAGAGCCGCATCAACTTAAACAAACTGGATATAAAACCCTTGTTGCCACGATAAGGCAGCTTGTACACATATTTAACCGTCAAGCAAAACAACATGGCCGCATCGCTGTAAACAGGCTGCCCACCTTTGAGACGGATATCTTTATCAGCATAAACCACCTGCCAAGTTTCAACCAAATCGGCAGGAACCCAAATGTTGATATCGCCTCTTTTTTCTAAACTTGTATTGTATTCGCTCCAATTCCTGACTTTATGCTTATCATTGCTCAAGGGGGTAAACAAGTTGTTTTATTTGCTCGTAACTATAAAACGCTTTTTACTACACTTTTATTGTGTATTCACGAAACAAA
>NZ_JBKHKJ010000086.1:0-1068 GCF_046546515.1 Parasediminibacterium schistidii
TAACGAGTCGGTATTTGCTGATGTGGCTGAAAATAGCGCTGGGTCAGCCGATAACAAAAGCCAAATACCTGCACCTAAAGTTCAAATATATAGCCTACTGCCCAATATTGTACGGTCAGCCGGAACAAAAGCTAAAAAAAGAACTAAATGCCGAGTGAGTTCCGTCAAGCCAGCCATATCGCAAATATGGATGTTGCCTGCAGTTTATTTGTTTAGGCTGTAACTGTCCTCAAATTCAATGTCACTGTAATAGTCGGGCAATATTGTTTGTGTCTTAGAAATTGAATTAATTCTAAGCGTGTCATTTTTTACAATTGCTCGGATTGTCCTGTATACAATGTGCTTTTGTGGTCTTTCAACAAATTCAACATTTATTATATTAGGAATGTCTCTCTGCCTAACGTTAAAGGTTTTGTTCTCTGTCAAATAATTATACCTTTTCTCTGTGTAGTTTAAAAGATACTCTATTCTGATTGAAGCAAGTTTGTCAAAGTTTGGAATGTCTTTGTATGAAATAACTACTGAATTATTTACATCCAAAGCGAATATCTTTTCAGGACTCTCTATATGAGCATCATAGTCATATTCATATTCAATTTTTATACTTTTATTTTTTAAAACAGAGCCTTTGTCTGTTTTAAAGGTTATTGCAAACTCCTGTTTTGAGCCTCTTTTGTAAGTTGCTTTTGTATTGTTCTCTTCAACTTGATAGTTGTCATAAAAAAACAAAGTGTCATTATTCTTTTTCCAAGTTCCTTTATAGCTGTGCCAAGTAAAGCAACTCACATTCGGTCTGCTCCAAAATTGAAATGTTGTGTCAGGATTTAAGGTAATCTCATTTATTTTAGGTTCAAAAAATCTAAAACCCAAAAGTGTATCCTTTGGTCTTGTCTCGCTGTAATAAGCATTCAAATTATTACTATATGTAATTGCCTTGACCTGTCCGTAGATTGACTGTCCTGCTGTGGCAAGGATTAATAGAACTGTCGCTGTAAATTTAAAATGCTTTGTCATTGTACTTTGTAAGGTGCAGCACTTTACGGTTTTATACAAATTGCAGGCAACGAG
>NZ_JBKHKJ010000087.1:0-1041 GCF_046546515.1 Parasediminibacterium schistidii
TAGCGTTGCAGGAACATACACCGCCCATTTGATAAATGCAGTAGGCTGCGATAGTGCCGCTACCTTGTTATTGACCGTGAAAGCCAATTCTACTAGTACCACCAATGCAAGCATCTGTGCTGGCGGTTCTTATACCTTCAATGGCACTACTTATAGCGTTGCAGGTACTTATACTGCCCATTTGGTAAATGCAGTTGGTTGTGATAGTGCCGCTACCTTGGTTTTGACTGTAAAAGCAAATTCTACATCAACCACCAATGCAAGTATTTGTGCCGATGGCTCTTACGCTTTCAATGGTACTACTTACAGCACTGCAGGTACATACACTGCCCACTTGGTAAATGCAGCAGGCTGCGATAGTACAGCTACCTTGGTATTGACCATAAAAGCAAATTCTACATCTACCACCAATGCAAGCATCTGTGATGGCAGTTCTTATACTTTCAATGGTACAGCATACACTACGGCAGGAACTTATACTGCACACTTGGTAAATGCAGTAGGTTGCGATAGTGCCGCTACATTGGTATTGACTGTAAAAGCAAATTCTACATCCACCACCAATGCAAGCATCTGTGCAGGTGGTAAGTATAATTATAATGGCACATATTATAGTAATGCGGGTAGTTATATAGCCCACCTTACCAATGCACAAGGTTGTGATAGTGCCGCTACTTTGGTTTTGACTGTTAAGGCAAATTCTACATCCACCACCAATGCAAGCATCTGTGCAGGTGGTAAGTATAATTTTAATGGCACATATTATAGTAATGCGGGTAGTTATATAGCCCACCTTACCAATGCACAAGGTTGTGATAGTGCCGCTACTTTGGTATTGACAGTTAAACCTCTTTCTACTTCTACCACAAATGCAAGCATTTGTGCTGATGGTTCTTATACTTTCAATGGTACTAGTTATACAACGGCAGGTACTTATACTGCACATTTAACCAACGCACAAGGCTGTGATAGTGCTGCTACCTTGGTGTTGAGTATTAAAGCAAACTCAACCTCTACTACAAATATTTCAATATGCAGTGA
>NZ_JBKHKJ010000088.1:0-1019 GCF_046546515.1 Parasediminibacterium schistidii
ATATGCTGCTTTCAGTGCAGCTTCATAAATCTTTGCTTTTATTGCAAAGTGATTGAGTTTCCTTTTTACTTTCAAACCCTCCAATTTCACATATGCCAAGATAGAAAGCATGAAGTGATTTGTCTGTGTCTTTATTGTTTTTGTTGGCGATTTTGCAAAACTTGCATTGCTTTTCGTAGACTTATGATATACTTCTATCGCCCACCTTTTTTTGTAGATCGTAGTAATTTCATCGTATGATAGGTTTAAGTCGCTGCTAACCAAGTACAACTCCCCGACTGTATCGTCCTCGTTTTTGAAGATTTGCTTTAAAAGCAACAGCGGAAAATCCAGGCCTTCTACCCAAACCTCCACAGTTTGTTGCCCCAGTTGCAACGACTCAATACCTACATACTTTTTTTTATCCTTGTCTGCTTTGCTCAACGCAACATTGCGGTTAACAGGCATTGCCATCACAAAATCTATGTTCAAATCCCCTTTTATCAATTTCATGTTCTCCTTGCAGCAATACCAACTGTCAGTCAACACATAATCGAACTTGAAATTTTTTTTACATTGTGTTACCATTTCCCTTAGCAGCTCGTTCTTTGTCTTGCTGCTTGCCCGTTTTTGCTTGCCTGTCTTTTCATTTTTCTCCCATTTGTCTTTTTTAATGAATTCCACTGCACAAGGCAGGTTGACATCCCCAATATTTACCAAAGCCGTCAGGAAGTTAACCCCTTTTACAGCACGATTGAATACATGGTCATGGTGCCAACTTATCAATTCACTTTCATCCGTGTAATACTTCTCCTTAATTGAATCGTCAAAAATTAGAAAGGTTTTAACCCCTTCCTTTGCCTGCTCCTTAACCATGGGTTTGACTGCTTCCCACAAATCCTTTGAACTAAAATCGCTTGTTGACAAAAAACGGGTAACCTTGTCATGGCTTATTTCATTGTCAACCAATCTAGAAAATCCAGTTGCAGTTGTCAAGCCTGTTGACGAAATTAAATAATCCGTATATAAGTCCTTCAAGT
>NZ_JBKHKJ010000089.1:0-1005 GCF_046546515.1 Parasediminibacterium schistidii
TAGAATTAGGTATTTTGACCTCATTGCAATATAAAAGGCCGTTTATACTATATAATTTAGTATATTTATACTAAATATAGTAGTTATGGATGGCTTGTTTTTAGGGCTAAGTGGGATTGATTTTGGCAAGAAATTCAGGAATAATAGGGATTGTGCTGAGTACCTTTATTCCATCAAGTGGGCAGGTGGTTATGTGTGCACTGTTTGCGGGTGCACTTCAGGTATAAAAGGCAGGACTAGCTTGCATAGGCGGTGCAGCAACTGCAAGTACGATGAAAGTGTTACCTGCAACACGTTATTCCATGGCGTGCGGATGCCGCTTTTAAAGGCATTCCACCTGATTTTCCGTACTGTGTGCAAGAAAAAAGGGATGTCGTCAGTAGAACTGGCAACCGAGGTTGGGGTACAACAGAAAACGGCTTGGAAGTTCAAGCTGAAGATAAAAAATGCGATGGTGCAAGAAAGCCAAGCGAAGCTGCAAGGGGACGTGCAAGTGGATGAAACCCTTGTTGGTGGCTACTCTGAGGGTTGCGTGGGAAGGAGCCTGGAAGAAAAAACAGCGGTATTGATAGCCGTGGAGGATATAGGCGGCGGGAAGACTGGCAATATCAGGATGGAGGTAATAGAGAGCTTCAAGGCAGACATTATAGGCTTGGGAATGGACAGCATGGTAGCAACAAATGCTAAAATAAAAACCGATGAGCATAAATCATACGGGAAGCTCAAAAAAGAGGGCAGGGATATTGAAATGACAAAGTCAGAAAAGGGGGCGTCCCTTGACCAACTCCATAAACAAATCATGTGCTTTAAGCTTTGGCTAAGGGGAACACACCACAAGTGCAAGCCTTCCTACCTGCAGACTTATATTGACGAGTATGTTTTCAGGTTCAACTCAAGGAATGCCAGGGTGTCTATATTTAATTCGATAATATTTAAATTTATGAACGCAGTCCCTAAGATTTACGTTGATTTAATAGTGCCGTGCGTTCAAAATACCTAATTCTA
>NZ_JBKHKJ010000090.1:0-995 GCF_046546515.1 Parasediminibacterium schistidii
TAAGTAATCAGCCATAATTATCTTAATACAAACTGAAATGGTTTATAGTCGATAAATAGGCTTTTTCCTACTGCCTCGAAAATCAATTTAGTTGAATAAAACAATTGTTCTTTTGTATGGTAATCCTTTGGTGTCAACCACCTTCCTTTTAGTTCTTTCCAGAACCTTTCAATAATGTTTAGGTGTGGTGAATATGGCGGCAGGAAGAATAGGAACAACCCCCGCTTTGCCCATATAGGGAGCATTGCCTTCACCTTCTTTGACTGGTGTATCTTTGCATTGTCCAAAACAACTACCGTTTGCTTTTTTATCTGGAAAGAAACCCTATCTAATAGCCCTATCACAAAATCCGATGTAATATTTTCGGTTGTTGTTTGATAAAAGAACCTATTGTCCCTTGCCAATAGCCCGAAGCAGTTGATATGTGCCCCCTTTGCCGATTCTATACATACGCTTTCATCGCTGAACTGCCACCCGTAAGGCACATAACCTTCTTCCGACACTTGGCTCTCATCCCCATAATACAAATCTATCCATCCCTTTTCGTACTGTGTCTCCAGCAGGGAAAGCTGCTCCAGCTTCACATTGTAATAATCCTTGTCGCATTTGCCTTTGGGCCGCTTCCTTATGCGCTTGTAATTGCAGTGATGCTTTTTAAAAAACGGGTTAGCGTACGCTGGCTGAACTGTTTGCCCAACCCTTGTTCTATCAGCAATTTAGCCTGCGACAAACGTTGCCGTTCCTCAATAACCGCATCCCTGACAATGCCAAGGTCGTCATTGGACAATATCGCCTTGCGGCCACGGCCATGTTTCGTATATAAACCAGATAAACCCAACTTCTCAAAACGCCTTACCCAGCCATCTACACTCACGCGACTGTACCCTGTCAAGTTACCTATCTTTGAAGAGCTGAAACCCTTGGCCTTTAAAAGAACCATTTGGCAACGCTGCCGCACACAATGACGGCTATCTGTTCGAAAACAATGTTCTAAA
>NZ_JBKHKJ010000091.1:0-945 GCF_046546515.1 Parasediminibacterium schistidii
GGCCCCGGCGATAAAAAACTACACGAATTATATGCTCAGATTGGTCAATTGAAGGTGGAAAATGACTTCCTTAAAAAAAAATTGAAGTGATGCCCGCATCCAAGCGTTGCCTGATGCTGGAGGAGGCAAACGGGCAGTTGAGCATCGTGAAACAATGCGGGCTATTATCACTGCACCGCAGCCGTTTTTATTATGTTGCCTGCCCTGAGACGGCAGATAATTTAGCCATCATGAGGTGGCTGGACGAGCAGTATTTCTCAACGCCCTTTTATGGCGTGCTGCGTTTGTGTGCTTTGCTGCGCCAGGATGGTTACCAGGTGAACGTAAAAAGAGCAAGGCGGCTGATGAAGCTGGTAGGCTGGGAGACATTGTACCGGGAACCCCGTACAACCGTTGCTGACAAAGCATCGTACAAATACCCCTACCTCTTAAAAGGGCTTGCCATAACGCACCGGGACAAAGTGTGGGAGGTGGATATTACCTACCTGCCCATGGCAAAAGGCTTCATGTACCTTTATGCGGTGATAGACGTTTACACCCGCTTTATCGTGGGGTGGGGCATCAGCAACAGCATGGACGCGGCATGGTGCGCGAGCATCACGCAGGAAGCCATAGAGGCGCATGGCAAGCCCGAAATCATCAACAGCGACCAAGGTAGCCAGTTCACCTCGGAAGCCCATGTTGGCTTGTTAAAAAGCCATGAAATAAAGATAAGCATGGATGGCAAAGGCAGGGCAATCGACAATATTTACATAGAGCGTTTCTGGCGCAGCATCAAGTATGAGGATATTTATCTAAAGGCATATGAAAATGGGCTAGCTTTATACGGTGGGGTAAGCAAATACATGCACTTTTACAATACGAAAAGGGTGCATCAAAGCTTGGGATATGCCACACCAGAAGCACTTTATAAAGCCGACCTAAACCAGTAGCCAGCCATGCTTT
>NZ_JBKHKJ010000092.1:0-941 GCF_046546515.1 Parasediminibacterium schistidii
GTACCAGGCGTGCGCGGGGCAAACAAACAAAATCCCCGTACGGCTGTCGGTTCAATTCGATACGGGACAGGATATGCACGATAGACGAGGTTTATTTTGAACGGTTGTTGGAGGAGATATTCCTCATCTACAACAAAGAACTGAAGGAAGAAAAGGCATTGAGCAAGGTTGATAGCACCTTCGTGGCATTGGCGGCAAGTTTGTTTAGTATTGGGATGGAGAACGGGGACGGCAACTCCAAGCGGTTTGTAAAATACAGCATCGTCCTGAAAGGCAGCCTTCCCTGCAAGGCAAAGGTGTTCACCGAACAGCCTTACGTAAGCGAGGAACTGGCACTTGCCGAAGCAATAAACGACACGGGGCACCTTTGCGATGACATAGTTGTGTTTGACAGGGGGATGCAATCCCGCAATTCATTCGACAAGTTCACGGGGGACAACAAGTATTTTGTCACCCGTGGCAAGGTGGGCATAAGCTGCCAGCTGCCGCAAATACAGGAGGTGGCAAAAAAGCCGGACCATAGCACGGTAACCATCACTGGGGATGAAATAGGTTTTTTGGTAAATAGGCAGAAAAAGAAGACCAGCCACAAGTACAGGGTTATCAAGGGTGTGATGGACGCAAGCGGCCAGGAGATATGTTTTGTGACCAACCTCTTGGACATGGACGCTTATACCATTGCCAGGTTATACAAAGAACGTTGGGAGATAGAGTTGTTTTTTAAATTCATCAAGCAGCACCTGAACACGACACACCTGGTAAGCAGGGATGAAAATGGGATAAAGGTGATGCTTTATATGACTATGATTTTGGCAACGTTGATTATTGTGTACAAGAAAACAAACAAGATAAAAGGGTTCAAAATGGCAAAGGTCGCTTTGGAGATAGAGCTGGACAACGAAATGATAAAAGCGATAGTACGCTTATGTGGCGGCGACCCG
>NZ_JBKHKJ010000093.1:0-936 GCF_046546515.1 Parasediminibacterium schistidii
ACTGTGTTATAGGCAATTAAAGCCTTTCAGGTAAAATATTGAGTACTAAAACTCCATGTGAAATGCAATGTAGGCAAGGGTTTTATGAGTTTTTTTAAGGCATTGGAACTCGGAAAGTATCAACTATTTTGTCCATTACGCCTAATACTATCATTTTGTATAAAAGCCTACCCCAATTTCTCCCAAGCAATCTTTTCACCCAAGGGTATTTTCCTCTTGCCCTCTATTTTTTCGTCACTGTAACCCAAAAATAGCTGCCCTAGTATTTCGTCTTGCTCATCCAGTTTAAAATGGTTTTTCATGGCAGGGTGCAGTACCATGCCCCCTGTGCTCCAAAGGGAGGCAATATTTAATGCCGTTGCCCCCAATAGGATATTTTGTATGGCACAACTTGCAGCGGCTATTTCCTCAATAACAGGTATTTTTTCATTGCTGCGTTTCATGATGCAAAAAATGATATGGGAAGATTTTTCGCCATTGGCAATGATGCCGTCAAATTTCCCCTGCATGAATTTTTCTACAGGGGCAAACTGCTGGTATAGCAGTGCATGTTGCTTGCTGAACTCGTTTACTTTATCCCCAGAATACACTACAAACCGCCATGGTTCAGAGAAAGTATGCGTAGGTGCCCAGTCTGCCAGTTCAAGTAGTTGCTCTATTTGTTCATCTGGTATTTTGCCGCCATTAAACAGAGATGGCTTAGTAGTTCTTCTCGTTTTAATTATATCTGCGAGTATAGCGAAGTTGCTCATATTAAAATCTTATGCTGCAAAGTAAAGATAACAGTTGCATGTTGCTTTATCGAAAGGGGAAATGAAAAAACATTGGGTTAAATGAGTATCAACAAAGTAAAACTTGTACAAAAATTCGATAATCCGATTTGGATGCATAAATGCCCCCGATAAGCAACTGATGTATAGCTAAAAACAACCAATG
>NZ_JBKHKJ010000094.1:0-926 GCF_046546515.1 Parasediminibacterium schistidii
GCAGGGGCATAGCGCTGGGTCAGCCCGGAACCGAAGCCAAATGATTGCAATATTGCTGATGTTTTTTCCATAGCCAAATATATAAAGTCCAGCCCGTACAAAAGCTAAATAGTCAATCAAAAGATGAAGTTTGTTCCGTCACCCCCTGCTTGCGGCAATACCCATGTTATCGGCCGTTTTGTCTATGCAGGGTGTGCCATCCTTTGTTTTGTCGAACCCAGCCTGTGTCGACCTGTGAACGAATTTTGTCAACCAAAAGCCTGTGTCCAGCTGTGAACGACCTTTGTCAAGCCACAAAGTTTATGAAAAAGTAAAACTTTTTGAAAGCCTAAGGCCTCCTTTTGTGCTCTTTTCAGGGTTATTTTTTTAATTTTCAATTTTTAGTTTGTCGATTTGATGTAACTCATTGATATACAGTTGTTTTATTCATTATTGACGAAGGTTTTACAGTGATTTAATGGTGATTTATCTTGTATCAATGGTGATTTATCTTGTATCAATGATGATTTATCGTGTATCAATAATGATTTATCATGTATTAAAACTGTTTTTTTTAATGTTGCCTAGTCTGCCTCTTGGTAAACTGCCGTAAATTAGTCTACAGTGAGCGGTAGTCCAAAAGTAAAATCCTATATGGGGGCATATTTCCCCCATGAGCATCCCAAAATTCCCCCATATAGGTTGGGAACATAACGACGGAGGATACTTTGTCAAGCTGCAAGTTGTGTCAACCTGTGAACTATTTTTGTTCCCGGAAGTGCCTAGTCGGGTTGGTGCCGCAGGTTTTGCCAAGTTGCCTTTGTCTACTGTTTGGGATTGTCCAACCAGTTTTGCTGTGTCCTACTTCCCTGTCTTATAAAGTATAGTTGTGTTTTGGTTGTCGCTGATTGTTACAAAAGTAGGGTGCGAAAATGGCCGATAACGAG
>NZ_JBKHKJ010000095.1:0-910 GCF_046546515.1 Parasediminibacterium schistidii
TTATATCTATATGGGAATAGGTATGTATGAAAAATGGTCAAAGAACCCTGTTCGTTTTGTGGCGATGACAGGCTACCGTGTGGAAGATTTTTTAGGGCTGCTGCCCTATTTTGAAAAAGCGCACCAGGAATATTTCAGCAAGCATGACATAAGCGGCGAACGGAAAAAGCAACTTAGGAAATTTGTCATCTACAGCAACAGCCCTTTGCCAACAGTGGCAGACAGGCTTGCTTTCATATTGAGTTTTAAAAAATTGAACCCTATCCAGGAGCAACAAGCGGATTGGTTCAACATGACCCAAAAGCAGTGCAACGAATTTATACACAGCCTGACAGTTGTGCTGCAAGATGCACTTGAAGATGCCTGTGCAATGCCAGCAACAACTGCGGAGGGGCTTGCGGAAAAATTAGCTGTAGAGGGTGAAATGGTGCTGATGCACGATGGAACGGAGCGGGAAATACCACGCCCAGTGGAAGATGAGGAACAAAAAGAGAACTACAGTGGCAAAAAGAAAAAACACACGTTGAAAAACGGGGTGATTATTAGCACGCTATGCCTGATACTGTTCGTGGGTGCCACTGTAAGCGGTGCAACGCACGATAAAAAGATTGCAGATGAACAGTACTTGGACGTACTTGGCAAAGCAATGGCAAAAATCATACTATTGCAGGACACGGGTTACCAAGGGTTTGCCCCAGATGGCATCAGGATTATCCAACCCAAGAAAAAGCCAAGGGGAAAAGACTTGACACAAGCCCAAAAAGATGAAAATAGGGCAATATCAACAGTAAGGGTCATGGTAGAACATGCTATCGGTAGCACAAAAAGGTACAGGATTGTTAAAGACGAATGCAGGTTGAGAAAAAACGAATATCCCTACAAGGTATTTGCTATTTGTACAGGCTTGCAT
>NZ_JBKHKJ010000096.1:0-851 GCF_046546515.1 Parasediminibacterium schistidii
CCCGGCCATTTTATATGACACTATCTGATCTCAAATTGAAGCATGACAAATTAAAGAAACTTGACGGCGGCGGACTTTTCAAAAGGGCGACTTATAAAACTTTTGGTTCAGACACTCACGAATATAAATTCAACTCTCGTTTAACAGAAGATCCTCTAAAGAGCTTTGAAAAATCTTTTGTGTTGACACTTCCTACAGATTACAGGAATTTCCTAACTCAAATTGGCAATGGTGGCAGTGGCCCTGCTTACGGACTTCTCCCATTATTTGACTGGAACATTGAACTTGAAATAAGCGACAATAATTTTCTATCAACGGACTTCCCTCACATTGACAAATGGAATGATACGCAAGACTTTGAAATAGACGATGAAGACTATACAGAAACCGAAGAGTTTCAAAAATGGGAAGAAGAATATTTTTCAAATAAACACATTACAGGTAGCATAAGAATTTGCCATTATGGTTGTGCAATTTACTACTTACTGGTTGTGACAGGTAACAACACTGGACAAATCTGGGTGGACGACAGAGCGAATAATAATGGAATTTATCCTTCTATTTCAAAATCAACTAGCAGACGGTTGACATTTTTTGAATGGTACGACGAGTGGTTGACCGAAAGTTTAAGTCAACTTGCTTGACAAAAAACGGCCGGTAACATCCGTATTTGCGATATGGCTGGCTTGACGGAACTCACTCGGCTTTTAGTCCTTTTTTTAGCTTTTGTCCCGGCTGACCGTACAATATTGGGCAGTAGGTTATATATTTGAACTTTAGAGTAGGTATTAGGCTTTTGTTATCGGCTGACCCGGCGCTATTTTCAGCCACATCCCAAATACCGACTCGTT
>NZ_JBKHKJ010000097.1:0-687 GCF_046546515.1 Parasediminibacterium schistidii
GCAGTAGTTTTAGTCTTCTCGTAATTGAGCTTGCCAAAATATTTGTCCATTCTCTTCGCTACAAATTTCAATTCCACATTTACCTGCATCGTCATAATTCAGAAAATATATAATAGTTTTATTTTCTGCAAAGTCTGCAAAGTCTTTTGATGAATTTAGCATTAGTCTGAACAAGTCTTTAATTTCATTAAGTTCTATTAGTGATTGTCTTTTAGTAAGATTTTCAAAATGAATAAAATTTGTCCAGCCTATTACTGCCAACTCGTTATTCGCTTTTAAATTCAATGTCAAGTCGCCAATTTTTAAAGATTTATTGTCTTGCAAAAGTTGTTTTACATTTTCTAAAGTTGTCAAGATTTCATCATTAGTCATAATTAGTCAAATGTAATGCTCCCATAAATTAAAGGTTCTTTCACTTCTCTATTTTCATCAATTAAACTTCCGTCTACCATAACTGAATAATACTGTGTCAATGGTTTGAAAGTGTCCCCTTGTTGGTGTGGTGAAAGTTCAATCAAGTCACTTGTCAATTGGTTGCCTGAAATTGTATTTGAAAGTTTCACAATTAGTTTGTTACCATCTCTGTCAAAAATTATTGTTCCAAACAAATTGCCTTTGTCCCAAGTTGAAGGTTCGTGAACTATAATTCTAACTCCTGTTCCTCTAAGTGCCATAAGTTTTAGGATG
>NZ_JBKHKJ010000098.1:0-486 GCF_046546515.1 Parasediminibacterium schistidii
CGGTAGCGTCTCGTTTTTTTAGCCACGTGCGGTAGCTGGGGGCATGGCTAAAAAATTTTGCCGACAAACTGCCAACCTATGCTACCAAATACGGCATATCGAGAATCCACACGTCACAGAAGTGCGGTAGCATATCGTTTTAGCCACGTGCACTAACTGGGGTACCATCCTTTGTTTTGTCGAACCCAGCCTGTGTCGACCTGTGAACGAATTTTGTCAACCAATAGCCTGTGTCCAGCTGCGAACGACATTTGTCAAGCCACAAAGTTTATGAAAAAGTAAAACTTTTTGAAAGACCAAAGCCTGCCGCAGGCCTCCTTTTGTGTTCTTTTAGGGTTGTTTTGTTAATTTTCAATTTTTTCAGGTTGTTTGCTTGATGTAACTCATTGATATACAGTTGTTTTATTCATTAGTGACGAAGGTTTTACAGTGAATTAATGGTGATTTATCTTGTATCAATGGTGATTTATTGTGTATCAATGTGTC
>NZ_JBKHKJ010000099.1:0-438 GCF_046546515.1 Parasediminibacterium schistidii
AGCTCATTTAGTAAATGCAATAGGTTGCGATAGTGCAGCTACATTGGTATTGACTGTTAAGGCAAATTCTGCATCAACCACCAATGCAAGCATTTGCGCTGGTAGTTCTTATACCTTCAATGGCACAGCATACAGCACAGCAGGTACTTACACTGCCCATTTGGTTAATGCAGTTGGCTGCGACAGTGCCGCTACCTTGATATTGACCGTGAAGGCTACTTCGACCTCTACCACCAATGCAAGCATCTGTGCTGGTAGTGCTTATACGTTCAATGGCACTGCATACAGCGTTGCAGGTTCATACACTGCTCATCTAACAAATAGTGTTGGTTGTGATAGTGCCGCAACCTTGGTATTGAATGTAAAGGCAAATTCAACATCTACCACCAATGCAAGCATTTGTGCGGGTAGTGCTTATATATTCAATGGCACAGCATA
>NZ_JBKHKJ010000100.1:0-413 GCF_046546515.1 Parasediminibacterium schistidii
CCTTTTAGTGCAACAATATAGTTGCCCCTTGATAAAGAAGACACCTCCAATGAAACAGGCGAGATACCAGCGTTTAACTGTATTTGCTGCTGGCGCAGTATTTTGCCTTGCATGTCAATCACTTGCACGGTTACTTTTTCTGCCTTGCTGTTTTGAACGCTTAAAACCAGTGTGGATTTTACTGGGTTAGGGTACACGCCAAAGGTAATGGCACTGCTAAGCGATATTGCTACAACGCTGCTGTAGGTGCGGCTGCCATCTTGGTTTACAACCACTATGCGGTAATATAACTTGCCAGCCAGGCTTGCAGCGGCAGCACTATAGCTATATGTGCCTTTGCCAGACTCGGATACCTTTTCAAGGAGCGGGGAAAAGGTTTTGCCATCTTTGCTGCTTTGTACCTCATAATAAGA
>NZ_JBKHKJ010000101.1:0-411 GCF_046546515.1 Parasediminibacterium schistidii
CCTGAAAAAATTGAAAATTAAAAAAACAACCCTGAAAAGAACACAAAAGGAGGCCTGCGGCAGGCTTTGGTCTTTCAAAAAGTTTTACTTTTTCATAAACTTTGTGGCTTGACAAAAGTCGTTCGCAGCTGGACACAGGCTATTATTCGTTCACAGGTCGACACAGGCTGGGTTCGACAAAACAAAGGATGGCACACCCTGCATAGACAAAACGGCCGATAACATGGGTATTGCCGCAAGCAGGGCGTGACGGAATAAACTTCATCTTTTTCTTTTCTATCTGGCTTTAGTTCTGGCTGGACGTTATATATTTGGCTTATGGAAAAAACATCGGCATTATTGCAATCACCAGCATCAGTCCCGGGCTGACCCCGTGCTATGCCCCTGCCTGCAGGCAATACCTTGCTCGTT
>NZ_JBKHKJ010000102.1:0-400 GCF_046546515.1 Parasediminibacterium schistidii
TTAAGAAGATAGAAATGTGGTATAAAACCATGTTTCCTTTTTTATCCGCTTAAAACTATGTGTGCTATGTGCTTATATGGTAGGAAAAACAAAAAAAGGGTGCATTTCAAAATTTCGTTTTTTGTTGTTTTCAATAGATTTCAACTGCAAAGTCTAGGTTTAAAAAGTATCCTATATGGGGGAAATTTTGGATACTCATGGGGGAATATTTCCCCCATATAGGATTTTTATTTTGGACTATATACCTATTCATGCCAATTTTACATTAAAGGAGGAACTACGGGCATCTTGGCCTTGCCTCTCGCATCTGATGTTAGTTGGTTTAGGAAAATGATAATCCACTACCAAAATCTTATCAGTTTCTTATCAATAAATTATCATTCTACTATAGTAAAACTAT
>NZ_JBKHKJ010000103.1:0-257 GCF_046546515.1 Parasediminibacterium schistidii
ACTGACAAAACGGCTAAAAATGCAGGAAAGACCGTCCACAGTTGACACACCTTGGGGTTGACAAATGCCGCTAACATGGGTATTGCCGCAAGCAGGGCGTGACGGAATAAACTTCATCTTTTTCTTCTTTATATGGCTTTAGTTCCAGCGTGACGTTATATATTTGGCTTATCGAAGAAACATCGGCAATATTGCAATCACCAGCAGCAGTTCCGGGCTGACCCAGTGCTATGCCCCTGCCTGCAGGCAATACCTTG
>NZ_JBKHKJ010000104.1:0-256 GCF_046546515.1 Parasediminibacterium schistidii
CTCGCTTACTGCTGTGGCCAGCGGCACACCGTCTAGCTACCAGTGGTTGTTCAACGGGATACCCCAGCCAGGGGCTACAGGCGTTAGCTACAATAATACCATACAAACTGGCAGCTACAGCGTAGTGGCTATTTATGCCAACGGCTGTACAGATACCTCGGCGCCTTTATTGCCTATTGCATTAAAAAGCTTTACCGGTTATTACAAGGCAGGCATTGTGAACCTTGCGTGGTCAGCAGCTTCCGGGGCTGGCATA
>NZ_JBKHKJ010000105.1:0-256 GCF_046546515.1 Parasediminibacterium schistidii
TTCGCTTACTGCCGTGGCCAGCGGCACACCGTCTAGCTACCAGTGGTTGTTCAACGGGATACCCCAGCCAGGGGCTACAAGCGTTAGCTACAACAATACCATACAAACTGGCAGCTACAGCGTAGTGGCTATTTATGCCAACGGCTGTACAGATACCTCGGCGCCTTTATTGCCTATTGCATTAAAAAGCTTTACTGGTTATTACAAGGCAGGCCTTGTAAACCTTGCTTGGTCAGCAGCTTCCGGGGCTGGCGTT